>NZ_JALXPE010000001.1 GCF_025143365.1 Microbacterium sp. p3-SID336
GTCCGCGGAGAGCGCGTCGGCGGAGCGCGCGTCGGCGAGCGGTGCCGATGCCGTCACGGATGCGGGCCGGTCACCCAGCACCGCCACCGTGCGCCTCGACCCCGAGCGCATGCCCGCCGTGCGAGTCGGCTACGCGCCCCAGCGGGACGGCGCGCCGGACGCGGGTGAGATCGTCTGGACCTGGGTGCCGTACGAGGAGAACGACGGCCGCGGCAAGGATCGCCCTGTGCTCGTGATCGGCCGGCAGTCCTCCGACCGCGTCTATGCCGTGCGGTTGACGAGCAAGGCGCACGATGGAGAGCGCGACTACCTGTCGATCGGCAGCGGCCCCTGGGACGGGCAGGGGCGCGAGTCCTGGGTCGACATCGAGCAGCTCTACAGCGTGCACGAGCGGGGACTGCGGCGGGAGGCCGCCGCGCTCGACCGTGCGCGCTACGACAGGGTCGCCGCTGCGCTGCAGCGCCGCTACGGCTGGGCCCAGGGCTGAGCTACGGCGTCGCGATCCGCGCGGCGCCAATCCGATGGGGCGCGGGCGCCGAACCTCTTGTGAGTCGCCGTCGGCGGCACCCAAGGAGGAATCATGCGTTTCATCCCCACCAAGGTCCACGGAGTGCTCGACTACGTCGTCGGCGTCGCCCTGATCGCGGCACCCTGGCTGTTCGGCTTCGCAGGCATGGGCGGAGCGGCCGTCATCATCCCGATCGTGCTGGGCGTCGGGCTCATCGTCTACAGCCTCTTCACGAAGTACGAGTGGGGCCCGTTCGGCGTCATCCCGATGCCCGTGCACCTCGTCTTCGACATCGTCGCCAGCCTGTTCCTCGCGCTCTCGCCGTGGATCTTCGGTTTCGCGAACCAGGCACCCAACGTATGGCTTCCGCACGTGATCGTCGGGGCGGCGGTCATCGTGGTCGTGCTGTTCTCCCAGCCGCAGCCGCAGGAGAGCCGTTCGAGCGTCCGCGCGGCCTGATCCGGACGCGACCACGGGCGGCCGGCTCTCGAAGCACGGCCGCCCGTCGTCGTCTGTGACGGAGACCTGCTAGTCCGCGTCGTCCGTGTCCGCGTCCTCGGTCGCCTCGGCGGTGTCGCCGACCTGCGCCGGCGGAAGGTCCTGCAGGAACTCGCGGTCCTTGTTCGGGTCGCCGCTCCCGTCGCCCGCGAGCGGGTCCTGGGCGCTGAGGTCGTCCGCGGGGATGTTCTCTCTGGCGTTCATGTGCACTCCTCTCCGACGGACGCGAGGTGGTCCGTCGACGGCCATGCTCCCGCGGTCCTCCGTCGCCGGGACAGGCCCTGGTGCGAGTCCCCCCGCGGTGGTACGCCTCAGTCCCCGCGCAACGCGTCGCTGAGCCACCGGGCGTACAGCGCCCACGGGTCGCCGGCCCGGCGCAGTGCGGCGACGTGGGCACGAACCTCGCCGGTCAGGGTGAACCATTCGCCGCCCTCCCTGACGCTCGCGAACTCCCGGTGCCGTTGCTGCTCCACCGCCCGCCCGCCGCGCTCGAACGCGAGCAGCTCGTGATGGCGGATGCTGGCGAGCCTCTGGCGCGGACGCCTGCTGGTCCCGATCTTCACGCGCTGGTCGTAGCGGATGTAGTAGACGACGTCGATACGGGGAAGCGGCAGCTCGGGATCGGGGGAGTCGCCGAAGCGCCAGCCGCAGACGGCGCAGTGCCACGCACCCGCCGTGCGCACACCGCGGGTCCCTCCGCAGAGAGCGCAGGGACCAGGTAGGAGAGGGGCGGGGGCCACGGCGTGAATCTACCCCCACCCGCGGACAGAGGAGCACGTACTGTGCCCGTGCAGAAGGCGCGCCCCTGACGGCGGACGGCTGACAGCACGGCGCGCTCGTGTCAACCTCTCCCGTTCGCCCGCGCGGATTGCCAGACTCGGTCGTATGGTCTTCATCGGATTCCACGCCTCCCATGAGCAGATCCCGCCGAGCGCCCTTCTCGATGCCGTCATCGCGGCGGAGCGTGCGGGCTTCGACGGGGCCATGTGCTCCGATCACCTGGCACCGTGGCTCCCCGAGCAGGGCGAGTCGGGGTTCGCCTTCAGCTGGATCGCCGCAGCGCTTGCGCGCACGCGCTTCCCGATCGGCATGGTCAACGCTCCAGGACAGCGCTATCATCCGGCGGTGGTCGCGCAGGCGTTCGCGACCCTGGAGGAGATGTTCCCCGGAAGGTTCTGGGCGGCCCTGGGCAGCGGCGAGGCCATGAACGAGCACGTGACCGGTGACCCCTGGCCGCCGAAGGACGTCCGCACCGCCCGGCTGGGGGAGACCGTCCAGGTCATCCGCCGGCTGCTCGCGGGGGAGGAGGTCAGCCACGACGGGCTCGTGCGCGTGCATCGGGCACGGGTGTGGAGCCGTCCATCGCAGCCGCCGCCGCTGTTCGCCACCGCCGTGAGCCCGGAGACCGCCGCGTGGGCGGCGTCCTGGGCCGAGGGCCTCGCCACGGTCGCGCAGGAGCCTGCAGCGCTGCGTCGTGTCATCGACGCGTACCGGTCGGCGGGCGGGCGGGGGCCGTGCATCCTCCAGGTGCACCTGAGCTGGGCGGTCTCGGACGCTGAGGCGCTCCGTATCGCTCGCGAACAGTGGCGCCAGGGGGTCCTCACGCCGCCCGTCACCTGGGATCTCGAGCAGCCAGAGGAGTTCATCGCGGCGGTGGGCGACGTCGATGACGATGCGCTGCGCGCAGCCGTGCTCGTCGACCACGACGTGCGCTCTCTCGCCGCGCGGATCGCCGACCTCGTGCGGCTTGGCTTCGACCGCGTCTACCTGCACCACGTCGGAAGCGAGCAGTCCGGGTTCCTGGCAGTCGCGTCCGAACTCATCCCGGCCGTGAAGGAGCTCGCATGAAGATCACCGACACCAGCGACCTGTGGTGGAAGACGGCCGTCGTCTACTGCCTCGACGTCGAGACGTTCCTCGACACCGACGGCGACGGGGTGGGCGACCTTCGCGGCCTCGCCCAGCGGATCGACTACCTCTCGCAGCTCGGGGTGACGTGCCTGTGGCTGATGCCGTTCTACCCGACGCCCGACCTCGACGACGGGTACGACGTCAGTGACTTCTATGGGATCGATCCGCGGCTCGGCAACCACGGCGACCTGGTCGAGGTGATCCGCACCGCGCGGGACCGTGGGATCCGCGTGATCGTGGACCTCGTGGTCAATCACACCTCCGACCGGCATCCGTGGTTCCGCGCGGCGCTCCGGAGCGTGGACTCCCCGTATCGCGACTACTACGTCTGGCGGGATGATGCGCCGCCCAAGGGGCAGAAGAACGCGGTGTTCCCCGGTCAGGCCGACGGCATCTGGACCAAGGACGAGAAGTCGGGGCAGTGGTACCAGCACAGCTTCTACGAGCACCAGCCCGACCTGAACGTCGCTAATCCTGCCGTGCGCGACGAGATCGCCAAGGTGATCGGGTTCTGGCTTCAGCTCGGCATCTCCGGGTTCCGCGTCGACGCGGTGCCGTTCTTCCTGGAGATCCCGAAGACCGCGGACGTGCCCGAGCCGCACGAGCTGCTCAGAGACATCCGCCGATTCCTGCAGCGGCGCTCCAGCGAGGCCGTGCTGCTCGGCGAGGTGAACCTGCCGTACGCCGACCAGGTCGCGTACTTCGGCGGCACGGACGGCGACGAGCTGACGATGCAGTTCGACTTCATCGCGATGCAGGCGTTCTACCTCTCGCTCGCCCGGCGTGACCCGGCTCCGCTCGTGACCGCGTTGCGGGCGCGGCCGTCCCTCGGCCCTGAGGTGCAGTGGGCGAACTTCCTCCGCAACCATGACGAGCTCACGCTGGACAAGCTCACCGACGCGGAGCGCCAGGAGGTGTTCGACGCGTTCGCGCCCGACGAGCGGCAGCGCGTGTTCGGACGAGGGATCACCCGACGGCTGCCGCCGATGCTGGAGGGCGACCCCCGCCGCATCCGCATGGCCTACAGCCTGCTCTTCACGCTGCCGGGGACGCCCGTGCTGTTCTACGGCGAGGAGATCGGAATGGGGGAGAACATCGACATCGAGGGCAGGGAGTCGGTGCGCACGCCCATGCAGTGGTCCGCCGACCGCAACGGCGGCTTCTCCGACGCCGCGCCGTCACGGCTCGTGTCGAAGCCGCCGTCGGACGGGTATGCGCCTGCGCACGTCAATGCGGCGGATCAGCTGGAGGACCGCGGCTCGCTGCTGCACTTCGTCCGCGAGCTGACGGCGCGCTACCGCGTGTCGCCCGAGCTCGGCTGGGGCGAGTTCCGCGTGATCGACCAGCCGGTCGCCGCGCTGCTCGTGCATTCGCTGCAATCCGACCTCGGCAGGACGATCGCCGTGCACAACTTCGCGGAGTCCCCGGCGACCACCGCGTTCCGGCTGGAGGACGAGCCGGCGGGGACGGCGCTGGTCGACCTCCTCGCCGCGCAGCGACTGCCGCTCGGCGACGACGGGCGGGTGGAGCTGGAGGTTCCGGGCTACGGATACCGCTGGCTGCGGGTGTCTCGCCCGGGCGACGGCCGCATCCTCTGACCTCAGGCCGCGGTCAGCGAGTTCATCGGCAGACCCGTCTGCTCGCAAGGCGCATGTGCCGATTGTGCGGCCACCTCGCGAGCCCCTAGCGTGGGCAACGCCGCTTGATCCTTCGTGCTGAAGTGATGAACAGGAGTTCTCCCGTTGACCATTGCCCTCACTCACGTCGCCGGTCGCGTCGGCGATCACAACGACCTCGCCATGCATGCCACGCCACTTCTCGCCGAAGTGCTGTCGCAGCGACTCGGGGTGGCCCCGGAAGTTCTCGGTGAATCCGAGCCCGCGCTCGCGGTGAACTGGGATGAAGAACTCGCGGCGGCGACGCCGCTCCTCCAGCGACTCGCTGCGCGATACGAAGAGCTCTTCGTGAAGCAGGAGACGCCGGTGACCGTTCTGAGTCGGTGTGCGCCGGCACTGGCCACGCTGCCTGTCGTCGCTCGCCATCGACCGGACGCCGTGGTGATCTGGTTCGATGCGCACGCCGACCTCAACACGCCGGAGAACACGGCCACCGGATACCTGGGAGGCCTCGCGCTGTCCGGGCCACTGGGGCTCTGGGAATCCGGATTCGGTGCAGGGCTTGCGATGCAGAACGCGATCCTCGTCGGAACCCGAGATCTCGACGAGCCCGAACAGCGACTGGTGGACGACGGCCTCATTCGCCTTGTGCCCGTCGCCGGGGGGATGGCAGAGGAACTCCGGCTCGCGGTGGCGGGCCTGCCGGTCTACGTCCATCTCGACTGCGACGTCCTCGAACCACGGACAGTGCCTACCGACTATCTGGTCCCGGGCGGCATGACCCTCGACCAGCTGCGAGCGTGCGCTGAGGTCCTCGCGGAAAGCGAAGTGGTCGGCATCGAGATCGGGGAGCTGGAGATCGGGGAGGACGCAGCCGATACGGCTCCGTCGCGAATGCTCGCCTCCGCGTTGGAGCCGCTGCTGCGCGCAGCATGACCGCCGGGAGAAAGGAAGAACCCCCTGGCCGTGCCAGGGGGTGGTGGTGGGCGATACCGGACTCGAACCGATGACCTCTTCCGTGTGAAGGAAGCGCGCTACCAACTGCGCCAATCGCCCATACCCGCGGGGTACGTCAACCGATACTACCCGACGCCTGAGGGCTCTGATGACCACTCGGTGAGACACGCGCGAGATTCCGTGCGGGTTTGGCGGAGCGCCGATCATCGGCTAATGTTTCATGAGTGCCCGGGACAACCGGGAACGAAATGCGGATGTAGCGCAGTTGGTAGCGCACAACCTTGCCAAGGTTGGGGTCGCGAGTTCGAGTCTCGTCATCCGCTCGAGTGCAGTAGATCTTCTCGAAGATCGGCAGCACGTGGGGTCAATCCACACGGTGGCGTGGCCGAGCGGCTAGGCACCGGCCTGCAAAGCCGTTTACACGGGTTCGAATCCCGTCGCCACCTCACGGGAAAACTGAATAGCCCCAACGGGCGCGATTGGCGCAGCGGTAGCGCGCTTCCCTGACACGGAAGAGGTCACTGGTTCGATCCCAGTATCGCGCACCACCTGAAACCCCCGGGATACCCGGGGGTTTTCTGCTGTCTGGGTGGCTTGGCACGTGCGTCGCGGAGCGGTTCGCGCCGGCTCGCGCCGCTCCTGCCACAATGACCGGAGTCGCGCTGCACCGTCAGCGCTTTCCTGAACCACAGAGAGCGCCATGAACAACGTCTATGAATCCCTGGCGGAGTTGGTGACGGCGGGGGCGGCGATCATCGCCGTCGTTCTCAGCATCGCCGCGTTCACCATCGCACGCCGCTCGGAGCGACGGCACCTGTTCGTCCAGATCCACGAGCTGCTGACGAGCCCCGAGTCGCAGGCGGGACGACGCCTTCTTCACGACGCGAAGGACGCGAGGGAGCTCGATCGCCTGCGCAGGAAGAGGGATCCGAGGGAGTACGACCTGATCAACCGCGCGGTGAGCCAGTTCAACACCCTCGCGCTCTATGCGCGGCACGGCTACCTCCCGCTGGAGATGGCGAAGCTGCAGTGGGCGGACACCATTGTCCGGTCCTGGCCGCGGATCGAGGTGTATCTCCTCTGGCGCCGCAAGGCGCACGCGGCGCCGGCACTCTGGGAAGACCTCGTGTGGTTCGCCCAGGAGTGCGGTGCACCCGTGAGGGCCGATCTGCGCGAGCGGCGAGCCTGACCGGGACTCGTTGCCGAGCGTGACCTGTCCGGGCGCGCATTCCTTCTCCGAGCAGCGGATCCGCCATCCCGCGCGCCACGAGACCCCGGAAGACCCGGGGTCTCGTGGCTCGGACGGTCAGGCGCGTGCGCGGTGAGCGCCGTTCTCCGGCACGCGCGGCTCACGGCTCACGAAGATGCCGAGCAGCACCATGCCCACCGCGAGGCCGAGGTGCAGCCAGTTGTCGGCGTTGTTCACCGGCAGGAAGTTCAGCTGGTCGTTGCCGACCGCGATCAGTCCGTAGAGCCACACGACGAGGTAGGCGAGGCCACCGATGATCAGGTACAGGCGCGAGGCGCGGGCGGACGCGGCGAGCGCGATGCCCCCGACGGCGAACAGCAGATGCACGATGTTGTGCAGCACCGACACCTGGAAGACGCCGAGCAGCAGCGCCTCGGAGCCGGCTCCGGCGCCGTGGAGGTGCTCGGCGGAATGGGTGACGCCGGGGATGAACCCGGCGATGCCCACGATCAGGAAGACGATGCCGACGATCAGGGCGGTCTTCTGGATCGGAGTCTGGGCGTAACGGGTCGTGCGGGCGGTGTCGGTCATGGTCCCTCCAGGTGTGAGCGTTTGCCCGACGGTAGAGGTCGCTGTGGAGCGCCTGAGAGCCCATTGACGCCGCGCGCGCCGACGAGTAGCTTCGCGTGCCCGCGTACATCTCGTGTCTCGCGACGGGGCGCTTCTCGCGCCGATTGTCAATCCCATCCCGGCGTCGATACCGGGTTCGTACCCTCGTGCCATGTCCGACACGGCGACCGAGGGTGCCACGCTGCCCGCCTGTGACGCCGGGCGTGACGGCGACACGGGTCTGCGACGCGTGGAGCACCTCGCCCAGCTCGCGGCCGTGGTGCGCGCCTGGCCCGGACTGCACGTCCGCTACTCGGAGGGCCCCGGGGAGGACGGCCGCCGGTCCAGCATCGACACCGAGAGCGGACTCGAGCTGCCGGGCCTGTCCGTCAATCCGCTGGATGCGGAGCGCTGGTGGACGAGGCCGCTCGAAGACTGGCTGGCGCGGCAGCTGTGCCAGTACCAGCACCTCGCCGAGAAGGACCCGCGGCGCATCGCCTGGATCCTGCGCGGCGAGGTGTGCGGTCGGGGACCGGATTGCGAGCCGTTGCTGCGCGATGTCGAGCCGATCGCCGTGCTGAGTGAGCAGGTGCTCGTCGAAGCCAGGGATCGGTACCAGAGGAACTTCGATGCGGGCCGCGGCCCCGCGGACGCTGAGGGGGAACACGATGAGGACGCGTGACGCCTGGACGGAGGTGGTGCCCGGTTTCTTCCAGCTCCGGGTCGCCGACGTGAACTGCTACCTCGTGCGCACCGCCGAGGGCCTGACCCTGTTCGACGCCGGACTGCCGCGCACCGGACCGCTGCTGCGCGACGTGCTGAGGCATCTCGAGGCACGGCTCTCCGACATCGACGCGCTGGTGCTGACGCACGGCCACTTCGACCACGTGGGCACCGCCCGGAAGCTGCACGACGCGGGCGTGGCGGTGTTCGTGCACCCTCGGGACGCCGAGCTGGCGCGCCACCCGTACAGCTACCGCCCCGCGGCACCCCGCGTCACGTACGTGCTCGGGCATCCGCGCGGGATCCCGGTCATCACGCGCATGGCGTTCGCCGGCGCGCTGACCGTGCGCGGCGTCGAGGCGCAGCCACGGGTCGCACACGGTCACGTGATCGATGTGCCCGGCGCTCCGACGGCATTGTGGACCCCGGGGCACACGGACGGGCATTGCGCGTACGTGTTCGAACGCGAAGGCGTGGTGATCACGGGTGACGCTCTCGTCACCCTCGATCCGTACACGGGCGAGTCGGGTCCGCAGATCGTGGCGAACGCCGCGACGAGCGACCCCGCGTCGGCCATGGCGGCACTGGACACGCTCGCGAGCACGGACGCCGGGGTCGCACTGCCCGGACACGGAGAACCGGTGCTCGACGGCGTGCGGTCGGCGGTCTCAGCGGCCAGGCGACGCGGTCCCCACTGAGGCTCCGGGAACATACTGCCCCCGGAGCGCGGCGACGCACCCGTCACGACACCCCGACGGTCCGCTGCCGCAGGGCGCGTGGGACCGAGATCTCAGCGTCGTGCCGTTGTTGCCGCCTGCTTGACCTCGTCGTAGGCGGACAGTGCTGCCTTCCGCGACTCCGCCAGGTCCACGATGGGCGTGGTCGGCGCATCGGCGGCCCACCGTCGCACGTAGGCGCCGTCGCGGTCGAACTTCTTCGCCTGCAGTTCCGGGTTGAAGACGCGGAAGTACGGAGCGGCATCCGCCCCCGAGCCGGCGACCCACTGCCAGTTGAACGGGTTGTTCGCCTCGTCCGCATCGACCAGGGTGTCCCAGAACCACTGCTCGCCGAGCCGCCAGTCGATCAGGAGGTTCTTGACGAGGAACGATGCCACGACCATCCGCACACGGTTGTGCATGTAGCCGGTGTGCCAGAGCTCCCGCATCCCCGCGTCCACCAGCGGCACCCCGGTCTCGCCGTGCTGCCACGCGTCGAGACGCTCCGGGTCCAGTCCTGGCCACGGGAACGCGTCGAACTCGGGCCGCAGGTTCTTCGTGGCGAGGTCGGGGAAGTGGTAGAGCGTGTGCCAGGCGAACTCGCGCCAGCCGAGCTCGGAGAGGAAGCGCCCCGCCCCGGGAGCGTCCGCCGCCTCGTGCCACACCGTGAAGGGGCTGAGCTCGCCCCACCGCAGCCGCGGTGAGAGCAGGGAGGTGGCACCGGCGGCCGGTTCGTCCCTGGCGCGGTCGTACGCGGCGAGGTCGTCGTCCAGGAACTCGCGCAGGCGACGTCGGGCTGCCGGCTCGCCGGGCTCCCACGCGTCGCGCAGGCCCCCCGCCCAGTCCGGGGCGGTCGGCAGCAGCCCCCAGGCGCTCAGGTCGTCCGTGGCCACGGGGTGTCGCAGACCGCGCAGACTCCGCGGGGAGGGGAGAGGTGCACGGGGGGCGGGGAGCGCGAGACAGGCGCGCCAGAACGGCGTGAACACGGAGTAGTGCGTGCCGCTGCCCGTGGTCACGGTCCAGGGCTCGTGCAACAGGGACGCCGCGAACGAGGCGACTTCGACCCCGCTCTCCCGCAGCGCTGACTTGAGCCCGGCGTCGACCTCGCGTTCGGCGCCACCGTACCGGCGGTTCCAGTACACGGCTCCGGCGGACAGCTCCTCCACCAGCTCCCGGATCACGCGGCCGGCGGGACCCCGCCGCAGCACGAGGGTGCTGCCGTGTTCGCGCAGCCGCTCGGCCAGCGAGGCGAGCGAGTGGTGCAGCCACCAGCGAGCGGCTCCGCCGTGCGGGCGGAGGCCCGGCGACTCCTCATCCAGGACGAACACCGCCACGACCGGCTCGTCCCTCTCCACCGCGGCACGCAGAGCCGGGTTGTCGGCCAGGCGCAGATCGTCACGGAACCAGACGAGCGAGGGGGAGGTCATCGCGTGGCCCACAGTGCCCAGCCGATGAGCACGGGCTGAAGGAACAGGCGGCCGAAGCGGCGTGTGTCCGTATCGAGTCCCGGCGTCGAGCGCCCCGTGCGCCACTGGTGCCAGTTGCCGGGGAAGACGGCGGCGAAGAACGCCGCGGTGGCCCAGCCGAGACGTCGCCGCTCGCGGGGGAGCGCGACGAGACCGAGGGCGAGCGCCACCTCCGCGGCACCGGAGGCCAGCACGATCGCATCCTTCTCCATGCCCGTCGCACGCGGCGCCCAGTCGGGCACCACCACGCGGAAGCCGCGCGTGGCGGTGAAGTGCAGCACGCCGATGGCGCCGAGGGCGAGAGCGAGGATCCAGCGGGCGACCGTCCGAGTCATGGGGCAACGCTACCGTCCGCCCGGCGGCTGGCGTCGCGCCGCGGCGCGGGCCGCGCGACGGTCGGGAGGGGGCGCCCGTGCGAGTAACCTGGGTACCGACCCAGATGGAGAGAGTTTCTGTGCCTGAAAACGCCCGGCCGAATGACGGCTTCGCCCTGTTCACTGACCGAAACGTCGTCGCCATGCGCGTCAACGGCGATCTCAAGGATCTCGCCACGACCGTGACCGAGGCCGACGAGGTCGAGCCGGTCACGATCGACAGCGCCGATGGGCTCAACATCCTCCGGCACTCCGCCGCGCACGTGCTGGCTCAGGCCGTCCAGCGCATCAACCCGCAGGCGAACCTCGGGATCGGTCCGCCCATCACCGACGGCTTCTACTACGACTTCGGCGTCGATACCCCGTTCACTCCGGAGGACATCAAGGCCATCACGAAGGAGATGCAGCGCATCGTCCGCGAGGGGCAGCGCTTCGTACGCCGTGTCGTCACGGATGACGAGGCACGTGCCGAGCTCGCCGACGAGCCGTTCAAGCTCGAGCTGATCGGTCTCAAGGGCGGCAAGGAGGCGGCCGAGGGCGCCTCGGTCGAGGTCGGCGAGGGCGAGCTCACGATCTACGACAACACCACGCGCGACGGCGAGGTCGTCTGGAAGGACCTTTGCCGCGGTCCGCACCTGCCCAACACGCGCATGATCGGCAACGGCTGGGACCTCACGCGCATCGCCGCGGCGTACTGGCGGGGGAGCGAGAAGAACCCGCAGCTGCAGCGCATCTACGGCACCGCCTGGCCGACGAAGGACGAGCTGCGCGCCTACCAGCATCGCCTGGAGGAGGCCGCCAAGCGCGACCACCGCCGGCTCGGCAAGGAGCTGGATCTCTTCTCCTTCCCGGAGGAGATCGGCTCCGGCCTGAGCGTATGGCACCCGCGCGGGGGCGTGGTGCGCGGCGAGATGGAGCAGCACGCGCGCAAGCGCCACATCGAGGGCGGCTACACGTACGTGTACACGCCGCACATCTCCAAGGAGGACCTGTTCCTCACCTCGAACCACCTCGTCACCTACAAGGACGGCATGTTCCCGCCGATCGTCATGGACGAGGAGCGCGACGAGAACGGCGAGATCACCAAGCAGGGCCAGGACTACTACCTGAAGCCCATGAACTGCCCGATGCACATCCTCATCTACAAGGAGCGCGCGCGCAGCTACCGTGACCTGCCGCTGCGCTTCGCCGAGAACGGGACGGTGTACCGCAACGAGCTCTCCGGTGCGCTGCACGGCCTCACGCGCGTGCGCGGCTTCACCCAGGACGACTCGCACCTGTTCGTCACGCCCGACCAGCTGGAGGAGGAGGTCGGCAAGGTCCTCGAGTTCATCCTCTCGATGCTGCGCGACTTCGGCCTCACCGACTTCGAGCTCGAGCTGTCCATGAAGGACGACGAGAAGTCGAAGTGGATCGGCTCCGACGAGTTCTGGGAGTCGTCCACCGATGCGCTGCGCCGCGTGGCCGTCGCCTCCGGGCTGAAGCTGACCGAGGTGCCGGGCGAGGCGGCGTTCTACGGGCCGAAGATCGACCTGAAGACGCGCGACGCGATCGGCCGCACCTGGCAGCTCTCCACGGTGCAGGTCGACCCGAACCTGCCGGAGCGCTTCGACCTGGAGTTCATGGACAGGGACGGTCAGAAGAAGCGCCCGATCATGATCCACCGCGCGCTGTTCGGCTCCATCGAGCGGTTCTTCGCGATCCTCCTCGAGCACTACGCCGGCGACTTCCCGGTGTGGCTCTCGCCCGTGCAGGTCGTGGGCATCCCGGTCGCGGACGACTTCGCGGACTACCTCGGCGAGGTGATCGCCACCCTGCGCTCCCAGGGCGTACGGGCCGAGCTCGACACCTCGGACGACCGGATGCAGAAGAAGATCCGCACGCACACGACCGGCAAGGTACCGCTGCTGCTGATCGCGGGCGAGCAGGATCGCGCGGCCGGCACCGTCTCGTTCCGCTACCGCGACGGGTCGCAGGAGAACGGCGTGCCGCTCGCTGCGGCGGTCGCGCGGATCCGCGCCGCGATCGACAGCCACGCGCTCGTGCAGACCGCGGAGGACCTCGCGTGACCGACACGCCGGAGGGGCGGCTGGAAGACGCCGGCCGCCTCGCCGGTGTGCCGGACGAGTTCCAGCGGCTGTGGACCCCGCACCGGATGGCGTACATCCAGGCGGGGCCGGAACCGCTGCGAGAGGAGTGCCCGTTCTGCGAGGCCCCTCAGCATCCCGACGCGGAGCGGCTGATCGTCGCCCGCGGTGCGACGGCGTATGTGCTGCTGAACCTCTTCCCGTACAACTCGGGCCACCTGCTCGTGTGCCCGTATCGTCATATCGCGACCTACGATCAGGCGAACGCGGAAGAGGTCGCCGAGATCGGCGCGCTGACGCAGACGGCCATGCGGGTACTTCGCGAGGTCTCCGGCTGCGACGGTTTCAATCTGGGCATGAACCAGGGCGCCGTCGCAGGGGCGGGCGTGGATGCGCACCTGCACCAGCACGTCGTGCCGCGGTGGCGCTCCGACGCGAACTTCTTCCCGATCATCGCGAAGACGAAGGCACTCCCGCAGCTCCTCGGCGAGGTGCGGGAGGCCGTCGCGAACGCCTGGCCGGTGTGACGGTCAGCGCACCTGACGCGCGGTGAACTGCATGCGCGGGTGGGCGTAGAACTCCTGCGCCTCGATGAGCTGCAGCTCGCGCTCACCGGAGTCGAGCGTGGCCTGCAGCAGGTCGTACACGCTGGACGCGGTGCGCTCGAGAGCGGTCTGCGCGCTCCCCGTCTGCACGTAGTGAGCGGTGAACAGGGCAGCGGTCACATCGCCGGAGCCGTTCGCCTTCATGGGAAGGTGGGGAGTCTGCACGAGCCACGCACCGGCGTCGTCCACGGCGAGCATCTCGATCGTCCCCTCCTCGCGGTCCGGGCGCTCGACGCTCGTGACGAGCACGGTGCGCGGGCCCATGGCGCGGGCGAGGTCGACCGAGGCGAGCGTGGACTCGAGCGTGTCCGGCTCCGTCTCGGTGAGGAAGCCCAGCTCGAACTGGTTCGGCGTGATGATGTCGGCGACCGGCACCACGCGCTCACGGAGCAGGATGGGGATGGCCGGGGCGACGAAGCAGCCGGACTTCGCGTTGCCCATCACCGGGTCGCAGGCGTACACGGCATGGGGGTTCGCCGCCTTGACGCGCGCGACGGCGTCGATGATCACGTCGCCGATGCCCTCGCCGCCCTGATAGCCGCTGAGCACGGCGTCGATGTCGCCGAACACGCCGCGCTCCTCGATGCCGGTGATGACCTCGCGCACGTCGGAGGGATCGATGAGCGGTCCGCGCCACGCGCCGTAGCCGGTGTGGTTGGAGAAGTTCACCGTGTAGACGGGCAGCACCTCGACGCCGAGGCGCTGCAGCGGGAACACCGCGGCGGAGTTGCCGACGTGCCCATAGGCCACGGCGGACTGGATGGAGAGGATCTTCATGCGCGATCCCTTTCGTTGAGGGCGGGGCGACGCCCGCACGGGATGGTCATCGGGAGGCGGCGACGAGATCGGCGACGAGCATGTCCGCGTCGTCGTCGGACAGGTCGTGGACGGTCAGGCGCAGGTGATGCGAGGGATCGGCGCGATCGTCGAGCGCGAACTCGTCGCCGGTGCGCGCCAGCCACCCTCGGCGCATGAGACGCTCGGCGACGCTCCGCGCGGGCCGCGGCAGCTCGACCCACAGGCTCAGTCCGTCCGGATCCGACGTCTCGATGCCCTCCGTCCGCAGGCGCTCCGCGAAGGACGCGTTGCGGGCGGCGTAGTGCCGCCCGGCCTCGGACACGGTGGCGACCGCGGCGGGGTCGGTCAGCTGCGCGAGCGTGAGGCGCTGCAGCAGGTGGCTCACCCAGGTGGTGCCGGGACTGAGTCTCATCGAGAGACGCTCCGCGGTCTCCGGATCGGTCGCGGCGATCGCCAGGCACATGTCGGGCCCGAGGAACTTCGAGACGGAGCGCACCAGGGCGAACCGTCGATGCCCCGGCGCGATGAGCGACTCGTACGGCCGCTGCGACAGCATCGAGAAGTGGTCGTCCTCGATCAGCAGCACATACGGATGGTCGGCGAGCACCGCCCGCAGTGCGGCGGCGCGCTCCGGTGACAGGCTGACGCCGGTGGGGTTCTGCGCCCGCGGCGTGCAGATCACTGCGCGCACTCCGGCGTCGAGCGCGGCGCGCAGTCCCTCCACGGTCATGCCGTGCTGGTCCACGGGTACGGGCACCGCGCGATAGCCGCCGAGCCGGACGGTGTGGATGCTCGCGAGGAAGCACGGGTCCTCCAGCGCCACGGCGTCGTCGCGCATCAGCGCCTGGGCGAGCAGGCGCTCGACCGCGTCGACGGCGCCGCTGGTGACGGTGATGCGGAAGTCGATATCGGGGAGGTCTGCTCCGACCCAGGCGCGAGCCCACCCCTCGAGTCCTCGGTCGATCACGGGTTCCCCGTAGAGCACGGGCCGCCCGGCGATCGTCATCAGCGCCGACGAGGGGTCGGGGATCAACCTGGGGTCGGGGTTGCCCGTCCCGATGTCGCGCAGCACGGTGTCGGCGGCGTAGCCCTCCTGCGGCACCGCCTCGACGCCGGCGACGACGGTGCCGGCACGGCCGCGGGACAGCACGAGGCCCGCCTGCGCGAGCTGACGGTAGGCGGCGACCGCGGTGTTGCGGTTGACGCCGAGGGTCGCCGCGAGCTCGCGGACCGGGGGAAGGAGTGTGCCAGGGGGGAGGGCGCCGCGGTCGCGCAGGGCGCGCACGCTGTCGGCGATCTCCGCCGCGGTGGTTCCAGTGATCCGGTCGCTCATGATCCTCCCCGCCGATTCTAGGTCGAATCGGACAGTGCTACGTTTGATCTAGATCAAACCCGTTTACGGATCATCCGACAGGAGCTCCCCATGACCGAGCAGGCCACCACCGGATCGTCGCGCGTCAAGCGCGGTCTCGCCGAGATGCTCAAGGGCGGCGTCATCATGGACGTCGTCACCGCAGAGCAGGCGAAGATCGCCGAGGACGCGGGCGCCGTCGCCGTGATGGCGCTCGAGCGCGTCCCCGCGGACATCCGCGCCCAGGGCGGCGTCTCGCGCATGAGCGACCCCGACATGATCGACAGCATCATCGACGCGGTCTCCATCCCGGTCATGGCGAAGGCCCGCATCGGGCACTTCGTCGAGGCGCAGGTGCTGCAGGAGCTCGGCGTCGACTACATCGACGAGTCCGAGGTCCTCTCGCCCGCCGACTACGTGAACCACATCGACAAGTTCGGCTTCACGGTGCCGTTCGTGTGCGGTGCGACGAACCTCGGGGAGGCCCTGCGACGCATCAATGAGGGTGCCGCCATGATCCGCTCCAAGGGCGAGGCCGGCACGGGCGACGTCTCCGAGGCGATGAAGCACATCAGAAGGATCCGCGGCGAGATCGCGGCGCTCACGGCGCTGCCCAAGGACGAGCTCTTCGTGGCCGCGAAGGAGCTGCAGGCGCCGTACGAGCTGGTCGCCGAGATCGCCGAGACCGGAAAGCTCCCCGTCGTGCTGTTCGTGGCGGGCGGCGTCGCGACCCCCGCCGACGCGGCCATGATGATGCAGCTCGGCGCGGACGGGGTCTTCGTCGGCTCCGGCATCTTCAAGTCGGGCAACCCGGCGGAGCGCGCCAAGGCGATCGTCAAGGCCACGACCTTCTTCGATGACCCGAAGGTGATCGCCGAGGTCTCTCGCGGGCTGGGCGAGGCGATGGTCGGCATCAACGTCAGCGACCTCCCCGCCCCGCACCGCCTGGCTGAACGTGGCTGGTAGCCCCCGCATCGGCGTGCTCGCGCTGCAGGGCGATGTGCGCGAGCACGCCGCCCTGCTCACCGGGCTCGGGGCGGAGATGATCGCCGTCCGTCGTCCCGAGGAGCTCGATGCCGTCGAGGGCCTGGTGATCCCGGGCGGCGAGTCGACCGTCATCGACAAGCTCTCCCGCGCGTTCGGCGTACAGCTACCGTTGCGCGCGGCCATCGCCGACGGACTCCCGGTGCTCGGAACCTGCGCCGGCCTCATCATGCTCGCGGACACGGTGGTCGACGCGATCGACGGACAGGAGTCGTTCGGGGGGCTCGATGTCGTCGTGCGGCGCAACGCGTTCGGGCGTCAGGTGGAGTCGTTCGAGGCGCGGCTGGAGGTCGAGGGCTTCTCCGGCGAACCCGTGACAGCGGCGTTCATCCGCGGCCCGGTCGTGGAGTCGGTCGGCCCGCGCGCCCGCGCCCTCGCCGCGCTTCCCGACGGTCGCGTGGTCGCGGTGGAGCAGGGCGGCCTCATCGGCCTCAGCTTCCATCCGGAGATCACGGGCGAGACGCGGTTCCACGAGAGACTGCTGGCTCGCGCGGCGGAGCGCACGGCCGCCGCGGCCTGACACGTACCCGCCGCCGTCCGGCGCGCAGCGGCGGAGGCCCGAGCGGACCGCGCTCGACCGTGGGGATCGAGCGACGTGCGTTTAGAATGGACGACGCCCCGGGGCACGCTTCGGGGCGCAGACGACGAGCGGAGACTTATGTCCGGGCATTCCAAGTGGGCCACGACCAAGCACAAGAAGGCCGTCATCGATGCGCGCCGTGCGAAGTCCTGGGCCAAGCTCATCAAGAACATCGAGGTCGCGGCCAAGCTCGGCGGCGCCGACCTCCAGGGCAACCCGACGCTGTTCGACGCGGTGCTGAAGGCGAAGAAGACCTCGGTCCCGAAGGACAACATCGATCGCGCCATCAAGCGCGGCGCCGGCATCGGCGGCGAGGCCGTCGAGTACACCTCGATCATGTATGAGGGCTACGGTCCCAACGGCGTCGCCCTCATGATCGAGTGTCTGACCGACAACAAGAACCGCGCCGCCGCCGAGGTGCGCACGGCGCTGAGCCGCAACGGCGGCACGCTCGCCGACCCGGGGAGCGTCGCGTACAACTTCAGCCGCAAGGGCGTCATCGTGGTCAGCTCCGAGGGCACCACCGAGGATGACGTGATGATGGCGGCGCTCGAGGCGGGTGCCGAGGAGATCGAGCCGCACGCCGAGGGCTTCGAGGTCATCACCGAGGCGAGCGATCTGGTGGCCGTGCGCAGCGCGCTGCAGGAGGCGGGGATCGAGTACGAGTCCGCCGACGTGGAGTTCGTGCCGAACCTCAAGGTCGAGATCGACGCCGACACCGCGCGCAAGGTGTTCCGGCTGATCGACGCGCTGGAGGACAGCGAGGACGTGCAGAACGTCTTCAGCAACTTCGACCTGCCCGCCGACGTCCAGGCCGAGCTCGAGAACGACGACGCCTAGGCGCGGCTCACGGGCCTCGGCCGTCGATCCGCCTAGCGTGGTGGGGTGACCTCCTCGCTTCGCGTGCTCGGCATCGACCCCGGCCTGACTCGCTGCGGCGTCGGCATCGTCGACGTCGATCGCGCCCGTCGCGGCACGCTCGTGCACGTCGGTGTCATCCGCTCGGCGCCGGACGCCGAGATCGGCGAGCGCCTCGCCGTGGTGGCCGCCGGCATCCGGGAGGCCATCGCCGTGCACCGGCCGGATGCGGTGGCGGTGGAGCGCGTGTTCGCGCAGCAGAACAGCCACACCGTGATGGGCACGGCCCAGGCCAGCGGTGTCGCGCTGCTGATCGCCGCCGAATCCGGGCTCCCGGCCGCGACCCACACCCCCAGCGAGGTGAAGGCGGCCGTGACCGGCTACGGCTCGGCGGACAAGCGGCAGGTGCAGGCCATGATCGCCCGGATCCTGCGCCTGGACGCGCCCCCGCAGCCGGCGGACGCCGCCGACGCCCTTGCGATTGCGCTGTGCCACGCGTGGCGCCGCGGCACACCGGGCGTCCAGGCCGGTGCCGGAGGACTCACGCCCGCGCAGCGCGCATGGGCGGACGCCGAGCGTGTCGCTCGAACATATCTACGATCCGGCTCCTAGACTGACGGGATGATCTCCTCTCTGCACGGCACCGTGCTCCACACGACGCCGGACCAGGTCATCATCGACGTGGGCGGCGTCGGTTTCTCCGTCGCCGTGCCGAGCGATGTCGCGCACACCGCGGCGGTGGGGGAGAAGCTGCTCCTGCACACCAGCTTGATCGTGCGCGAAGACGCCCTGTCGCTGTTCGGCTTCGCGGACAGGGGCGAGCTGGAGATCTTCACGCTGCTGCTCAGCGTCACGGGCGTCGGGCCCAAGTCAGCGCTCGGCGTGCTGTCGCACCTCACCGTCGATCAGATCGCCGAGGCGGTCACGGCGGAGGATGACGCCCCGTTCCGCCGCGTCTCCGGGATCGGCCCGAAGACGGCCAAGCTCATCGTGGTGCAGCTCGCTGGGAAGGTGCATGCGGTGGCGCCGGCTCCGACGGCTGTCGCGGCAGGATCGGCCGACATCGTGTCGCAGGTCGCCGCCGCGCTCGTCGGCCTCGGCTGGTCCGAGAAGGTCGCTGCCGAGGCGGCCGCGCAGACCGCCGCCGACGCCACGGAGGCGGAGCGTACCTCGGTGGCCTCGCTGCTCCGGCGCACGCTGGCGCTGCTGGGCCCCGCCCAGGGGGGAGCGGCCCGTGGCTGAGGCCCTCGACCCCACGGAGCCGACGGACGAGTCCGAGCTGGCGATCGAGGGGGCGCTCCGTCCCTCCAGTCTCGGCGAGTTCGTGGGGCAGCAGAAGGTCCGCGGCCAGCTGCAGCTGCTGCTGGAGGCCGCGCGCATCCAGTCCCGCCCTGCCGATCACATCCTGCTCGCGGGGCCTCCCGGTCTCGGCAAGACCACGCTCGCGATGATCGTCGCGCACGAGAGCGAGCGCCCCCTGCGCATGTCGAGCGGTCCGGCCATCCAGCACGCCGGAGACCTCGCAGCGCTGCTGTCGAGCCTGGTGCCGGGCGAGGTGCTGTTCATCGACGAGATCCACCGCATGGCGCGCTCCGCGGAGGAGATGCTCTACCTCGCGATGGAGGACTACCGCATCGACATCATGGTCGGGAAGGGCGCAGGCGCGACGAGCATCCCGCTGGAGCTGTCCCCGTTCACCCTGGTGGGTGCGACAACGCGGTCCGGCCTGCTGCCGAACCCGCTCCGCGACCGCTTCGGCTTCACCGGGCACCTGGAGTTCTACGACGAGTCCGAGCTGGAGCAGGTGATCGGTCGCTCAGCCGCCGTCCTCGGCGTCGAGCTGCCGACTGACTCCCTGGCCGAGATCGCCCGACGCTCCCGTGGCACACCGCGTATCGCCAACCGCCTGCTCCGTCGCGTGCGGGACTACGCCCTGGTGCACGGCGGCGCGGGGGCCGCGACCCTCGACGACGTCCGCGCGGCGCTCGAGCTGTACGACGTGGATGCGATCGGGCTCGACCGCCTCGACCGTGCCGTCCTCGACGCCCTGGTGCGCCGCTTCCGCGGGGGACCGGTGGGGCTCAGTACGCTCGCCGTCGCGGTCGGCGAGGAGGCGGAGACCGTGGAGAGCGTGGTCGAGCCGTACCTCGTGCGCATCGGCTTCCTGGGGCGCACGCCGCGCGGCCGCGTCGCGATGCCGGAGGCCTATGCGCACCTGGGGGTGCCGCATCCCGACGGGATGCTGACCCTGGATGACCTATAATCGCTGGAGACTTCCCCCCGATACCTCTGTGCGCCCAATGGCTGGTGCGTGCACCTGAGAAAGGCGCTTCCCCATGCCCATGGAATTCGTGCTCTTCGGCCTCCTGGCCGTGCTCCTGGTCTTCATGATCTTCAACACGCGCAAGCGGACCAAGCAGATGAAGGCGGAGCAGGAGGAGAAGGCGACCAAGACCGTCCCCGGCGCCAAGGTGCTGCTGCAGGGCGGCATCTACGGCACGATCGTGGCCTTCGACCCCGAGGACCTCGACGCTCCCGCGCTCGTGGAGATCGCCCCCGGCACCGTCATCGAGGTGCACAGCCAGGCGATCCTCCGTGTCGTCGAGCCGAAGGACGCTATCGTGGAGACGCCCGTCGACGGCATGGACGACCAGATCGTCGACGAGTCCACCGCCCCCACGGTGGAGACGCCGGAGGAGACCCGCGCCCGCCTCGAGCGGGACGCCGACGACAAGTAAGACAGCGGCCGTCTCGGCCCCTCGGATCACCGTCCTCCCAGAAAGCTGAACACACGTGGCTTCATCCTCACCTGTCCGTCACGCCTGGCGGGTCCTCCTCGGCCTGCTCCTCGTGACGGGCGTGCTCTTCGGCATCAACGCGCTGGGTGTGTACGTCTTCAAGCAGAGCTCGTGGGCACCCGAGCTCGCCCTCGACCTGCAGGGCGGCACGCAGATCGTGCTGAGTGCGGAGACCGAGGACGGAGCCGCACCCTCGCAGGAGCAGCTCGACCAGGCCGCAGCGATCATCCGCCAGCGCGTGGATGCCTCCGGTGTGGCCGAAGCCGACATCACCACCGAGGGCGGCCGCAACATCGTCGTCCAGATCCCCGGCGAGGCGGATGAGGAGACCAGGGAGCGGATCCAGTCCAGCGCGCAGCTGGAGTTCCGCCCGGTGCTCTACACGACGGCGGCGAGCACGGAGTTCGTCGGCGACGACGGCAACTCGACGCCGTTCCCCAGCCCGGACCCCGGACTGAACGCCGAGCCCACGGCCGAGCCGACCGACGCGAGCGACCTCTCCTGGGTGACCGACAAGCTCGCCGCGGAGTTCCAGGCGTACGACTGCGCCAACCCGGACAACGATCCGTCCAAGGCCCCGAAGGACGAGCCCGTCATCGCGTGCTCGCCGGACGACACTCAGAAGTTCCTGCTCGGCCCGGCCGAGCTCGACGGCAGGGCGATCACCGACGCCTCGGCCGGCCGCGACCCGAAGTCCGGCGCCTGGATCGTGCAGCTCACCATGAACGGCGAGGGCGCTGACGCGTTCGGCCAGGTCAGCACGCGCCTCAACCAGAACCGCATCGACGGGCTGTCGCCGCGCGACCAGTTCGCCTTCGTGCTCGACGGCGACGTGATCAGCGCCCCGCGCATGAACGGAGTGATCCTCGACGGACGCCCGAGCATCTCGGGCAGCTTCACCCAGGAGAGCGCCACCACGCTCGCCGACCAGCTCAAGTTCGGCGCGCTGCCGCTCAGCTTCGAGGTGCAGAGCTCGGACACGATCTCGGCGACCCTCGGCACGCAGCAGCTCCAGATCGGTCTGATCGCCGGTCTCATCGGTCTCGCTCTTGTCGCGATCTACTCGCTGCTGTCGTATCGCGCGCTGGGAATGGTGATCATCGCGTCCATCGCGGTGATGGCGGTGCTCACCTACATCGTGATCTGCATCCTGGCCTGGCGGATCGGCTTCCGGCTCTCGCTCGCCGGCGTCGCCGGTCTGATCGTCTCGATCGGCTTCACGGCCGACTCGTTCATCGTGTACTTCGAGCGCATCAGGGACGAGCTGCGCGACGGCAAGTCGATCACCGCAGCGGTGGAGGACGGCTGGGGTCGAGCCAAGCGCACGATCTACATCTCGAAGTCGATCAACATCCTCGCCGCCGTCGTGCTGTACATCCTGGCCGACTCGACCGTGAAGGGGTTCGCCTTCACCCTCGGCCTGACCACGGTGATCGACGTGCTGATCTTCGTCATCTTCACTCACCCGGTCATGCAGCTGCTGGCGCGCACGCGGTTCTTCGGCGGCGGACACAAGCTGTCGGGCCTCGACCCCGCGGCGCTGGGAGCCGTGTACCGCAGTCGCTCCGCGTTCCGTGAGGTGGCGACCGCCTCCTCCGGCCGCGGCGCGAAGAACGCCCGCGCACGCGGGGAGGCAGATCGCCGCCAGACCATCGCCGAGCGCAAACGCGCGGAGGCCCTCGCCGCAGACCGACAGACCACCGCTGGAAGCGAGGGAGACGCCTAATGTTCTCCATGAATGAGTTCGGCAACAACCTCTACACGGGCAAGACGTCCTTCCCGTTCGTCGGCCGTCGCCGTCTGTGGTTCATCATCGCGATCGTGCTCGTCGTCGGCTCGGCGCTCGTGCCGCTGTTCCGTCCCATCCAGTTCTCGATCGAGTTCACCGGCGGTTCGCAGTTCACGGTCGCCGCTCCCGAGACCCTCGACCAGGACACCGCGAAGGAAGCCCTGCAATCGGTCGTGCCGGATGCCACCACCAAGGTCGTCACCGTCAACGACCAGGACATCCGGGTGCAGACCGACCAGATGACCGCAGCCGAGACGCAGCAGGTCGCCGGGGCCCTGGCCGACGCGTACGAAGTGGAGCCCGACGCGGTGACCTCCTCGTTCATCGGCCCCGCGTGGGGCGAGAGCGTCACGCGGCAGTCGCTGTGGGGCCTGGCGATCTTCCTCGCCCTCACCTTCCTGATCCTCGCGATCTACTTCCGCACGTGGAAGATGTCGGCGGCGGCGATCATCGGCCTGCTGGACGTGCTCATCATCACGGTCGGCGTATACGCCCTGGCCGGCTTCGAGATCTCCCCGGCGGCGGTGATCGGCTTCCTGACGATCCTCGCCTACTCGCTCTACGACACGACCGTGGTCTTCGACAAGATCAGAGAGAACACCACGGAGGACGGGGAGAAGACCGCCCGGCTGTTCGGGGAGTCGGTCAACCTGGCCGTGAACCAGACGCTGATCCGCTCGATCAACACGTCGGTCGTCGCCGCCCTCCCGGTCGGTGCGATCCTCTTCATCGGTGCGTTCTGGCTGGGAGCGGAGACCCTCACGGACATCTCGCTGTCGATCTTCGTCGGCATCCTCGTGGCCACGTACTCGACGCTCTTCGTCGCTGCGCCCCTGTACTCGCTGTTCCGCGAGAACGAGCCGCAGATCAAGGAGCGCGACGCGCGTATCCGTGCCGCACGCAGCAAGGCTGCCGTCGAGGCCTGAGGCACCGCCGAGCGGGCCTGACCCCGTCTCCGCGCGCGTAGGATTGTCTGATTCGGAGGTGAGTGGATGGCGGAGCCGCAGACGGCATCGCAGGGCTCGAGTCTGCGACGGCTGGTGCCCCGCATCTTCTCTCGCGCGTCCCGGATCAACGATCTCGACAACCTGATCCGCACGGTCAGGGCGAATCACCCCAAGGGCGACTTCTCGGTCATCTCGCGCGCGTACGCGGTGGCCAAGGAGAAGCACGAAGGCCAGAAGCGGCAGAGCGGCGAGCCGTACATCACCCACCCCCTGGCGGTCGCCCAGATCCTCGCCGAACTGGGGCTGGGGCCGCGGGCCATCGCGGCGGCGCTGCTGCACGACACGGTGGAGGACACGGGCTACGCCCTCACCGATCTGACCGCCGAGTTCGGCGATGAGGTCGCGATGCTGGTCGACGGCGTCACGAAGCTCGACAAGGTCAAGTACGGCGAGAGTGCGCAGGCCGAGACCGTCCGCAAGATGATCGTCGCGATGTCGAAGGACATCCGGGTGCTGCTGATCAAGCTCGCCGACCGACTGCACAATGCGCGCACGTGGGGCTTCGTCCCGCCGGAGAAGGCGGCGAAGAAGGCGAAGGAGACGCTGGAGATCTATGCGCCTCTCGCGAACCGCCTCGGTATCCAGGCGATCAAATCCGAGCTGGAGGATCTGTCCTTCGCGGTGCTGCACCCGAAGATCTACAACGAGATCCACAGCCTGATCGCGCAGCGCACCCCGCAGCGCGAGAAGTACCTGGGCCAGGTCGTCGAGGAGATCAACGAGGACCTGCGCGATCTGCGAATCCGCGGCAAGGTCGTCGGCCGTCCGAAGCAGCTGTACTCCGTCTATCAGAAGATGGTGATCCGCGGACGCGAGTTCGACGACATCTACGACCTGATCGGGATCCGCGTGCTCGTCTCGTCCGTGCGCGACTGCTACGCGGTGCTCGGTGCGATCCACGCGCGCTGGACGCCGCTTCCCGGCCGGTTCAAGGACTACATCGCGACACCCAAGTTCAACCTGTACCAGTCGCTGCACACCACGGTGATCGGCCCCGCCGGCCGCACCGTCGAGATCCAGATCCGCACGCACGAGATGCACCAGCAGGCGGAGTACGGCGTCGCCGCGCACTGGATGTACAAGGAGCGGATGAACGGCGGGGGCAAGACCGAGGTCCGCGCGTCCGACACCGATATGGCGTGGCTCGCTCACATCTCGGACTGGCAGGCCGAGACCGCCGATCCCGGCGAGTTCCTGGATTCGCTCCGCTTCGAGATCGGCGCGAAGGAGGTCTACGTCTTCACACCGAAGGGGCGTGTGATCGGCCTGCCCGCCGGTGCGACCCCGGTCGACTTCGCCTACGCCGTGCACACCGAGATCGGTCACCGCACGATGGGGGCGAAGGTCAACGGCAGGCTCGTCCCGCTCGAGTCCGAGCTGAAGAGCGGCGACGTGGTCGAGGTGTTCACCTCGAAGAACCCGGATGCCGGTCCCAGCCAGGACTGGCTCGGCTTCGTCAAGAGCACCAGGGCGCGGAACAAGATCCGCGGGTGGTTCACGAAGGAGCGCCGCGAGGAGGCGATCGAGCAGGGCAAGGAGGCCATCGCCAGGGCGATGCGTCGGCAGAACCTGCCCCTCCAGCGTCTGATGAGCCAGGACTCGTTCACCGAGGTCGCCCATCAGCTGCATTACGAGGACGTCTCCGGACTCTACGCGGCGGTCGGCGAGGGCCACGTGTCCACGCAGTCGGTGCTCGAGAAGGTCACTGCACTCGTCGCGGCCAACGACACCACCACGGGCGCGATCGACCTTCCGGGAAGCGTCCAGACGCGGGAACCGCGCGGGGGCGACTCGGGTGTGCTGGTGCGTGGTGCCAACGACATCCTCGTCAAGCTGGCGAAGTGCTGCACGCCGGTTCCCGGCGATCCCATCGTGGGCTTCGTGACGCGGGGAAGTGGCGTGTCGGTGCATCGGGCGGACTGCGTGAACGTGAAGGCGCTGAGCGGCGAGCAGGACCGGTTCGTCGAGGTGTCGTGGGCGCCGACCACGAAGAGCGTGTTCCGGGTGCAGATCCAGGTCGAGGCGCTCGACCGTTCCGGGCTCCTGTCCGACGTGACCCGCGTGTTGAGCGAGCACCACGTCAACATCCTGTCGGCGACGGTCTCGACCACGGACGACCGCCTGGCGCTGAGCCGGTTCGTGTTCGAGATGGGCGATGCGGTGCACCTCGACCGCGTGCTCAACGCCGTACGTCGCATCGATGCGGTCTACGACGTGTACCGCGTCACCTCATCCTGAGCGCCAGCCGCGCGAGAGCGGCCTGCCCGGCCCGGCTCCCGGGGACGCGGTTCAGGCTGCGCAGAGTCACGAGCGCGCCGTCGGTGACAGCCGGCTGGGCGACTGCCAGTGCCTCCATCCACGGCAGCATCCGGGGATCGCGATGCAGAGTGGTCGCGAGGTCCACCATGGTGCGGACCGGGGTCGACACCGGCACACCGCCGATCTGCACCACGTCGTACTCCGGGAGCACCGTGTCGTGGAACACGAGCCGGGCGCTGGCGTGACCGCGGATCCGTCGCTGGACGCAGCGTTTCACATGGTGGACGGGGGGAGGCGCGTCGCCGGCGCCGTGGATCCAGGCGGCGGTCGGTCCGCACGCGGCTGCTCCGTCCTGCACGAGCGCCGACACGGATGCCGCACGGACGTCGGCGGCCTCCAGCAGATCCGCGGGGATGTAGGCGTCGCCGATGTCGACGACGTGACCGTCGAGGCGCGCAGCACTGAGCTCGGGAAGGCTCAGGCGCGCACCGGGCAGATACAGCAGAGCGGGGTGCATCACGCCAGTGTGGCGCAGCGCACCCCGCTCACGCGGTGGTCGTCGTGACCTGTGGAGAACCGCTCAGCCGCCGAGGGCGTTGAGCCAGGCACGGCGAGCCTCGAGGGCGTCCGCCGCCTCCTTCGCCGCCTTCGTGTCGCCCGACTTCTCGGCTGCCGCCAGCTCGGCTTCGAGCTTCTCGATCGCCTCGTGCAGCTGGGAGCTCATGTCGTTGGCGCGGGCCTTCGTCTCCGGGTTGTTCTTCTTCCAGTCGACGTCCTCCCGAGCCTTGAGGGCCTGTTCGATGACACGGAGCTTGTCGTCGAGAGCGCGCTCCTTGTCGCGCGGGAAGATGCGTCCGACCTCGTCCCACTCGCGCTGGATGCGGGTGAGCAGAGCCCGGGCGCGCTTGATGTTCGACTCGTCCGCGACGGCCTTCGCCTGCTCGAGCAGCGCCTGGCGTGCCTCGATCCGGGGCGCCGAATCGGCTTCCTCGGCTGCGGCCTGCTCGGCCCTCGCCGCGTACAGCGCATCGCCGGCGGCCTTGAAGCGCGCCCACAGTGCGTCATCGGCCTTGCGACCGGCTCGCCCCGCGGTCTTCCATTCGTCGAGCAGCGTGCGGTAGGCGGGGATGCCGTCCACACCGCGAGGCGCCAGAGCCTCGGCGCGCTCCACCAGTCGGGACTTCGCGTCGCGAGCCGCCTTGTGGGACTCGTCCAGCTCCGAGTAGAACGCCCGGCGGTGCTTGTCGACCACGGCGCGGGCATCCCGGAACCGCTTCCAGAGCTGCTGGGAGACGCCCTTCGAGAGACGGGGGCCGTTCTGCTGCTGCGCCTGCCACGCCTCGAAGAGCTCGTTGAGCTCGGCGGTGACCTGCTTCCACTGCACCTTGCTGAGGTCGCGCGCGGCGATGGCCTCGGCTCGCTCCACCAGCGCCGTCCGCTCGGCGATCGCCTGATCGACCAGCTCCTTCGCCTGCTGTGCCTCCTGCTCGGTGGCCTCGGAGAGCGAGGCGGTCAGGGCGGTCAGACGGTCGCGGAGTCCGGCGAGGTCGCCGACGGCGGCAGCATCGGTCGCCTCGTCGATCAGGTGCGCCGCCTGCTTGGCGAGGTCGCTCGCGGACGCACCGCCCGCCTGATGGCGCTGCTCGAGCGCGTGCACCTTGAAGGCGATGTCGTCGAACTTGCGGGTGAAGTAGGCCAGCGCCTCGTCCGGCGTGCCGTCGGGGTACTGACCGACGACGCGCCAGTCGTCGCCCTCGCGGACCTCGACGGTACCGTCCTCGGACACGCGGCCCCATTCGGCGGCCGACGAGATGGGAGGCGGCGTCACCGGCGCGGCGGGGGCCACCGCGGCGGGCGTCGGGGCCTTCCTGGGCATCGGCACGGCAGGCGGCGTGGGAACGGGCGGGGTCGGCTTCGAGGGCTCGTTGGCAGACACGGTGATTCTCCTTGCGCGGTCACGCCGCGGGAGGCGGAAAGGACAGGCTCAGCCTAGTACGCCCTGCCGCCTGCGGTGAGGTGACGAGACGTTACCCATTCGTGAGCAGAACGTTCGACGCAGGAAACACGAGCCGTCATCTCCGAGTAACACGCGGCTCGTATCGTCCCCAGCACGACGGTCCGCAGGGCGACAGGAGGTTCATGGACGGCAGCGCATCCCCACGCACGGAGGTCCTGGTCGTCGGCGCCGGGCCGGCCGCATACGCCTTCGCGGCTGAGTTGCTGCGGCACCCCGACCGCGCCCTCCGCCTGACCGTCATCGGCGAGGAGGAGCAGGCTGTCCCCGATCGCGCGGTCGTCGCTGAGCTTCTGCGCGATTCACCCCCGACCGCGCGGTCGACGGTGCGCGGAGTCCTCGCGGACGAGCGCGTGCGACTGGTCACCGGCGAGCGCGTGCAGAAGATCGACCGAGCGCTGCGGCGGGTGCGGACGCGGTCGGGGCGCCACTACGGCTACGACGTGCTCGTCCTGGCCACCGGCGCCGCGCCCGTCGTCCGCGCGGATGGGGCGTGGTCTGCGCGAGGCTGCCTCGCGCTGTGGACCCGGGACGACGCGGCGGATCTGCAGGCTCTCCTCCGGGCGCGCGTGCACGAACGAGGAGGAGCCCTGCACGCCACGGTCGTCGGCGGGGGCACGGCGGGGTTGTCCGCATCGCTGGCGCTGCGAGCGTCCGGTGTCGCGGTGACCCTCGCGCTGACGGAGGACCGCCTCCTCGCCGAGACCATGTCGCGGGACGCCGAGCAGGCGCTGCGGCAGCACGTCGAGGCGCTCGGGGTGCGGGTACGGGCAGGGGGGCCGCTGTCCATGATCGATGTGGACGAATCGGGTTCCGTGGCAGCCGTCGAGTTCCGGGACGGCGGGTTCCTCCGCACGGACGCGGTCGTGTTCGCGGGGGAGGCGCGGCCTCGGGACGAGCTCGCCCGCAACGCCGGGCTCGCCGTGCATCCGTCCGGGGGTGTGATCGTCGACACCAGCGGCGTGACCTCCGACCCGAACATCGTCGCCGTCGGCGAGGTCGCGGTGTGCGGCCCCCGTCGTTCGCGGGGGCTCGCGGCCGTGCGGTCGTCAGCGCGGCGTGCCGCGGCCGCCCTGTGCGGAGTCCCCGCTCCGATGGACGATGCGCCCTCCGTGCACGCGGTGCTGGGAGAGGCGGAGGTGCTGCATCTGCCCGGACCGGTGCTGACCGACCCCGAGCTCGTCGTGGTTCCTCTGGCCCGCTCGACCCGACTCGTCCACGGTGAACTGCTGCTCTCGACCGACGGTCGCCGGCTCCACGGCGCGACCGTGCTCGGTGAGCGCGCACTGGTCGCGGCGCTGCAGAGCGCGGCGGGCCCCCACGCCAGAGCGGGTGCGCTGATCGCCCTGCTCGCCGACGGGGCATCAGAGCCCTGTTCCTGCGGGCGGGAACAGGCCGCGCGCACCTCCGTGCGCGCGTTCGGTGGCCGCGGGGCGAGCGGGTCCGCCGACCTCGCCGTCGCAGCGGGGGTTCGCGCGTGCCCGCCCTGCGTGCGCGCTCTCGCGGTCGAGGCGATCACGACGGTCGCCGCCGTCACCGTCGCCGACCACGACGCGGACGACGGGTCCCCGGTGATGGTCCCTGTGCCGGGCGAGCTCACTCCCCAGCAGCTGGGCGCCCTCGCCGGCATCGCCGAGGAGTTCGACCTCCGCGTCCGGATCGGGGGCGAGGCGCACGGGATCGTGCTCCGTGGCGCCACCCCGGCGCAGGTTCCGCTGCTGTTGCAGCGCCTGGGTTCGTCCGGTCTCCTGCCGCGGCAGCTCGACGACGTGAGCGCGTCGGAGCATGAGGAGCGCCGGGGCAGCGTCCACGCTCGCCGCCCATCCGCCTCTCGGGCCGTGAGCCCGGCATGACGCTGTCCATCCGCGCCGTCCCTGCGCTGACGGGCTGCCGCATCGCCGTCGCTCAGCACCCGCGCACGGCCGCCGAGGCTCCCGCGGGCGATGCGGAGGCGGACCGCCTCGATCGGCTGCTGCGGTCTGTCGGCGCCGAGCTCGTGGTGAGCGCTGCCGTCCGCGAGGACCACCCGATACCGGCGGCGGTGCGACGCACGACCCACCGCGTGGCATCGGGCCGGATCGATGCGGTGTATCTCGAGACGGCGCCCGCCGCGCGCTCCTGGATGCGCGTGGTCGAACGGCTCGGGGCGCGCGAGGCCGTCCGCGAGCGTGCGAGGGCGGGCCGGCTGGCCGTGGTGGCTGCAGGAGCCCCGACCGTCGCGCCCCTGGCGGCGGAGGGCCTCCGCACGACCCTCGCAGCGGGACCGGCTCCCGAGGCGGTCGCCGAGGCACTGCTCACGTTCTACGCCGTCGACGCTCCCTCGCTGGACACGGAGGCGGGCCGGGTCGGCCTGCGCAGCGGGGGAGTCCTGGTCGATGGGCGATTCCTCCCGCTCCCACCGGGGGCGGTGGGGCTGCTGGAGGTGCTGATGCGTGCGGAGGGCCGGGTGCTCAGTCGCACCGAGATCGGCCGCACCCTTCCCGGCGGTCGCCGCAGCGCGAGGGCCGTCGAGGTGTCGGTGGCGCGGCTGCGGGAGGCGCTGGGCGAGGCCGACCTCGTGCAGACCGTGGTCAAGCGCGGCTATCGGCTTGCCGTGACGGAACGCTGAGCGGTCGGGGCGCGGGCCGGGGCCCGGCGGGCGGGGGAACTCGGGCCGCGGTCCGGCGGGCGGGTTCAGCGGGCAGGGAGCTCGAGTCGGCCAGTTCGGGGCCGCGGGTGTCGCGGCAGGGCTGGTGTCAGCCCGCGGTCGAGGCGGTGGGAGAGGGTGCGGGACTCTCGGAGGGCGTCTCGGTCGGGCCCCCGGTCGGCGTGTCGGTCGGCGCGTCGGTGGGGGTGTCCGTCGGGGCGTCGGTGGGCTGGACGGTGGGAGACGGCGAGGGTTCCGGCGCGGTCACCTGCGCGTGCACGACCTGGCTGCCGATGGCGGCGACCACGATGAGGCCGCCGACGATCACCGCGATGGTGTTGTCGCGGGTGCGTCGGCGGATCTGGTCCTCGTGCCACCGGGTGCGTGCGGTGTGCAGTCGTGCGCGCTCCGCCTCGGTACGCGCCTGCGCCTTCTTGGAACCGCGTGCGGCCATGCCCTGCTTCTCCGTCCCGACGCCTCTGCACGACGTCGCCTGAGAGCCTACCGTCGCCCGTGCGTCCGTCCGCCTCGCCGAGTGTCGTCGGCCGCCGTTAGCCTGGAGGGATGACCTCCCCTGCCGCGCTGCTCTCCGGGCAGACGCCTCTCGCCGTGCGCATGCGTCCGGTGTCGCTCGACGAGGTCGCGGGACAGCGGCATCTGCTGCGCGCGGGATCGCCCATCGTCGCTCTCGCCGATCCGCAGGCGAGCTCTCCCGGGGCCGTGTCGATCATCCTGTGGGGCCCGCCGGGAACGGGGAAGACCACGCTGGCACAGGCGATCGCCCGCTCCTCGGGGCGCCGGTTCGTCGAGCTCTCGGCCATCACCGCCGGGGTCAAGGACGTACGCGAGGTGATGCAGGAGGCGATCACGCAGCGCGACCTGTACGGCCAGACGACGATCCTCTTCCTCGACGAGATCCACCGCTTCACCAAGGCCCAGCAGGACGCCCTCCTGCCCGGCGTCGAGAACGGCTGGGTCATCCTGATCGCGGCGACCACCGAGAACCCCTCGTTCTCCGTCATCTCGCCGCTGCTCTCGCGCTCCCTGCTGCTCACGCTGCAGCCGCTCACCGATGAGGACATCGGGCTGCTCGTCGACAGGGCCGTGTCCGATGCCCGAGGCCTCGCCGGTGCGGTGGCGCTCGGCGACGAGGCGCGGTCCGCGCTGATCCGCCTGGCCTCCGGCGACGCTCGGCGAGCCCTCACCGGACTGGAGGCCGCTGCCGCGGTGGCGCTCTCGCACGCTGCCGCGGATCACGGGGAAGACGCCGACGGGGCCGACGAGGCCGGTAGCGCCGAGGGCGAGGACGCGGCGCAGGGTGTTCCCGCGGTCACCGCCGACGACGTGGCGCAGGCCGTCGACAAGGCGCTCCTCCGCTACGACCGTCAGGGCGACGAGCACTACGACGTGATCAGCGCCTTCATCAAGTCCATCAGAGGGTCCGACCCCGACGCCGCGCTCCACTATCTCGCCCGCATGATCGAGGCAGGGGAGGACCCGCGCTTCATCGCCCGTCGACTCGTGATCTCGGCGTCGGAGGATGTGGGTCTCGCCGACCCGCAGGCGCTCGGCATCGCCGTCGCCGCGGCGGACGCGGTCGCGTTCATCGGCATGCCCGAAGGGCGGATTCCGCTCGCCGAGGCCACGATCTACCTCGCCACGACGGCCAAGTCGAACGCCGCGTACGTCGGCATCGACGCCGCGATCGCCGACATCAGGGCGGGCGGGTTCGGCCGCGTTCCCCTGCACCTGCGCGATGCGCACTACCCGGGCGCGAAGCGGCTGGGCCATGGCCGCGGCTATCGCTACTCGCACGACAGCGAGTTCGGGATCGTGCCACAGCAGTACCTGCCGGATGAGCTCGACGGTCGCCGCTACTACGAGCCGAAGAACCTCGGCGCGGAGCGCGACATCGGCGCCCGTCTGGAGCGCATCCGCCGGATTCTCGGCGACCGCTGACCGTCGCGATCGGGGGCGGGGCGCGGTCTGTTAGACTTGAGCGGCTCGAAACCGAGTTTTCGGGCATCTCCTCGTTCACACCACACCTCGACGGCGCCCCGGCGTGCGCTCCGAGGAAGAACGCGGGTGATACGTCCGTCGGACGTGAAATCCACGTCCACGTCATCGGAAGGATAACTTCGTGGTCACGAAGTCCCAGGACCGCCGCAAGGTGCGTCTCAGCCGCGCCCTCGGCGTGGCACTCACCCCCAAGGCCGCCCGCTACCTCGAGAAGCGTCCCTACGCTCCGGGCGAGCACGGCCGCACGAAGCGCAAGGCCGACAGCGACTACGCCGTCCGTCTGCGTGAGAAGCAGCGTCTGCGCGAGCAGTACGGCATCCGTGAGAAGCAGCTGCGCATCGCGTTCAACGAGGCGCGTCGTCAGGACGGCCTGACCGGTGAGAACCTGGTCGAGCTCCTCGAGATGCGTCTCGACGCGCTCGTGCTGCGTTCGGGCTTCGCCCGCACCACGGCCCAGGCCCGCCAGCTCGTCGTGCACCGTCACATCCTCGTCGACGGCCAGCTCGTCGACCGCCCGTCGTTCCGCGTGAAGCCGGGCCAGCTCATCCACGTCAAGCCCAAGAGCGAGGGCCTCGAGCCCTTCCAGGTCGCGGCCGCCGGCGGTCACGCCGAGGTCCTGCCCGCGGTTCCGGGCTACCTCGAGGTCGAGCTCGACAAGCTCCAGGCCCGCCTGGTCCGTCGTCCGAAGCGCGCTGAGGTCCCCGTGACCTGTGAAGTGCAGCTCGTCGTCGAGTACTACGCGGCTCGCTGATCCAGCGATCGAGCAATACGCAGGAGGCGTCGGGGGTTCCCGACGCCTCCTGTCGTTTCCGCATACGATGGAGACACCGCGCCTTCGCGGCTCTAGGGCAAGGATGACGACATGAAGAACGTGCTGTGGTTCCTGATCGGCGTGATCGGCGGCTTCGTCGCGGCTCACTTCATGAACAAGGACCCCCGCGGCCACGACATCCTCGCCGACGTCGATGCGCGCATCAACGGCTTCACGGCGGCCCTCGGCGACGCGTATCGCGCGCAGGAGGCGCGGCTGACCGAGCCGGGCGACAACTGAACCACCGCCGTCGCGCCCTCGGCGCGCCACCACACGCAAGGACGATCGGTACCCCATGAAATCTGCGGACATCGCGCAGCGCTATCTCTCCTACTTCGAGAAGAACGACCACCTCATCGTTCCCTCCGCATCTCTGGTCAGCGACGACCCGTCCCTGCTGTTCACGGTGGCCGGCATGGTGCCGATGATCCCGTACCTCACCGGAGTGGTCCCGGCCCCGCACCCGCGCATCGCCGACCTGCAGAAGTGCATCCGGACGAACGACATCGAGGAGGTCGGGCGGACCGCGCGTCACGGCACCTTCTTCCAGATGCTCGGCAACTGGTCGTTCGGCGACTACTTCAAGGAAGGCGCGATCCGCTACGCGTGGGAGCTGCTCACCACGTCGGAGTCCGACGGCGGGCTCGGGTTCGACGAGAAGGACCTCTGGGTCACCGTCTACGAGACCGACGACGAGGCCGAGGCCATCTGGCGCGACATCATCGGACTGAAGCCCGAGCGCATCCAGCGCCTGGGGCGTGCCGACAATTATTGGAACACCGGCCAGCCCGGCCCCGGCGGCCCCGACTCAGAGATCTTCTTCGATCGCGGACCCGCGTACGGCAAGGACGGCGGCCCCGCGGTCGACGACTCGCGATTCCTGGAGCTGTGGAACCTCGTGTTCATGCAGGACTTCCTCGAGAACATCCGCAGCAAGACCGAGTTCGACATCGTCGGCGAGCTGCCGATGAAGAACATCGACACCGGCATGGGCCTGGAGCGCGTGGCGTTCCTCAAGCAGGGTGTCGAGAACATGTACGAGACCGACCAGGTGCGCCCGGTCCTGGATCGTGCGATCGAGCTGTCGGGCCGCCGCTACGGGGCCGTGCACGAAGACGACGTGCGCTTCCGCGTCGTCGCCGACCACGTGCGCTCGTCCCTCATGCTGCTCTCCGACGGCGTGCGCCCGTCCAACGAGGGGCGCGGCTACATCCTGCGCCGCCTGATGCGACGGACCGTCCGCGCGATGCGTCTGCTCGGCGTGGACGAGCCCGCCTTCCCCGAGCTGTTCGCCGCTTCCCGCGACGCCATGAAGGCCTCGTACCCGGAGCTGGAGCGCGATTGGTCGGTGCTGTCCTCCGCGGCCTTCGCCGAGGAGGAGACCTTCCGCCGCACCCTTACGCAGGGGTCGACGATCCTGGATCTCGCCCTCGAGGACACGAAGAAGAGCGGCGGCTCGACGCTCAGCGGCCCTGAGGCCTTCCTGCTGCACGACACCTACGGATTCCCGATCGACCTGACCCTGGAGGTCGCCGAGGAGGCGGGTCTCGCGGTCGACCGCGCGGCCTTCGACGCGCTCATGCAGGAGCAGCGGCAGCGCGCCAAGGAGGATGCCCGCAACCGCAAGCGGCAGCTCGCGGATGTGTCGGTGTACCGCGACCTCCGCGCACTGGGCGAGACCGGGTTCGACGGCTACACGACGCTCGAGGTCGAATCGCGCGTGCTCGGGCTGCTCGTCGACGGTGCGCCGGTGCGCAGCGCCGCCGAGGGCCAGATCGCCGAGGTCGTGCTCGCGGAGACCACGCTCTACGCCGAGTCGGGCGGTCAGGTCGCCGACAAGGGCACCATCGTCGGCCCCGGCTACGAGCTGGAGGTGCTGGACGTCCAGCGCCCCGTCCCCGGTCTGATCAGTCACACCGTCGAGGTCACGCGCGGCAGCGTCGCGGTCGACGACGTCGCCACCACCATCGTGGATGCCGCGAATCGCCGGGCGGCTCGCCAGGCGCACTCGGCGACCCACCTCGTGCACGCAGCACTCCGCGACACGCTCGGGCCGTCCGCCACCCAGGCCGGATCGCTGAACCGCGCCGGCTACATGCGGTTCGACTTCTCCTGGTCGCAGGCGCTCTCCGGCGAGACCCGCTCGGAGATCGAGGAGATCACGAACCGCGCGGTGCAGGACGCTCTCGAGGTCACCACCCGCATCGTCTCCCTGGATGAGGCCAAGGAAGCGGGAGCCATGGCGCTCTTCGGCGAGAAGTACGGCGATGTCGTGCGCATGGTCGACATCGGCGGACCGTGGTCGCGCGAGCTCTGCGCCGGCACCCACGTGTCCTCCAGCGCGGAGATCGGGCTCGTGAGCGTGGTCGGCGAGTCGTCGGTGGGCTCATCCAACCGACGGATCGAGGCACTCGTGGGCGCGGACGCCTTCCGCGAGCTGGCGGCCGAGCGCGCCATCGTGTCGCAGCTGACTGCGGCGCTCAAGACCCCTCGCGACCAGCTCACCGAGCGCATCGCCGATCTCAGTGCCAATCTGAAGGCGGCCGAGAAGCGCATCGCCCAGTTCGAGGCGCAGCAGCGCGCCGGCCAGGTCCCCGCGATCGCGGACGCGGCCGTGCGGATCGGCGGCTACCGGGTGGCAGCGCAGTCCCTCGGCGACGTCGCGTCGGCGGATGACGTGCGTGACCTCGTGAACGGCGTCCGCGAGCGCCTGGGCTCCGAGGCGGCCGTGGTCGCACTCGGCGCCGTCGTCAACGGTCGGCCGGTCGTGGTCGTCGGCACGAACGACGCGGCGCGTGCGGCGGGTGCGAAGGCGGGGGCGCTCGCGAAGCGTGCCGCCGGGGTGCTCGGCGGTGGAGGCGGCGGTCGGGACGACCTGGCGCAGGGCGGCGGCACGGATGCGACGGCACTGTCCGCCGCGCTCGACACCGTGTCCGAGGAGCTCGGCCGCGCGTGACCGGCTTCCGGCGCGGGATCCGGCTCGGCATCGACGTCGGGCGGGCCAGGGTCGGCGTCGCCCGGTGCGACCCCGACGGCATGCTGGCCGTCCCCGTCGAGACGGTGCCACGCGATGAGGCGGCGATCGGGCGCATCGTCGCGATCGCGGCGGAGTACGAGCCGATGGAACTGGTGGTCGGGTTGCCAGTGAACCTGCAGGGTGCTGACACGCCGTCGACCGTGGACGCCCGCGAGTTCGCGGCGGCCCTGCACGCGCAGAGCGGGCTGCCGGTACGGCTCGTCGACGAGCGCCTGAGCACGGTTTCCGCACATGCGGTATTGCGGAGTTCCGGGCGTTCACAGAAGAACTCTCGTAGCATTGTTGATCAGGTCGCCGCCGTGGTGCTGCTGCAGCAGGCGATCGACACGGAGAAGAGCACCGGGAACCCGGCCGGTGCCCCGGTCCCCGTCGACGAGGAGCCCGCCTGATCATGTCCGAACGCGAGAGCGCTTCGCCAGAGCACGACACCGACGCCCGCCTGGGGGATCTGTTCGGCAACCTCCCCGCACCCGCGCCGCAGGTGCCGACCGCGGACAACAGCACCCCCACGCCCGGCTCCCGCCGCGCGGCCCGCGAGGCCGCCGAGCGCGCTGCCAGGCAGTCCGCGTCACGCGAAGAGCCGGCTTCCAGGGCGCCGGCGCCCGTGAGCGCGGCCGATGCGTCCGGGTCGCGTGCCGGCGACACCGACCCTGCAGGATCCTCGGCCGGCACCCCGGTCCCGCGGGAGCCGGGGACGGACGCCCCGCGGGAGCACCTCGACGACGCGACGCGACAGCTTCCCCGGGTCGAGGCCGCCGCGGCTGCTGCATCCCCGAGTCGGGCGGACTCGCCCGCGGTCTCGACCGCGGAGCCGGATCCCCAGCCCCGCGCCGGCGGAGGACTCGACGACCTGTTCGTGCACGGCGAGGACGAACACGACGGTCCTCGCGCGCCCAAGAAGAAGCGCCGCAAGGGGTGTCTCGTCGCGCTCATCGTCGTGCTCGTGATCGTCGGCGGCCTCGCGGCCGGCGGTGTCTGGGCGTGGAACACCTACGGAGACCGCATCAGCGAGGCGATGGGCTGGGGTGACCCGAAGGACTGGGAGCCGGGCCAGGCGACCGGCGAGGTGTTCGTCACCATCAAGAGCGGCGACACCGGTCAGCCGGTGTCCTCCGCGCTGTACGACGCCGGCGTCACCAGGACCGAAGACGTCTTCTACGACTACCTCATCGACGAGGGCATCGCCGTGACGTTCTATCCGGGGGTGTACCGCCTCCAGGAGAAGATGACCGCGGAGGCGGCGCTCGCGGCGCTGCAGGACGACGCGAACAAGCTCGAGAACACCGTCTCGATGTCGGAGGGTGCCACGATCGCGTCGTCGCTGCCGGCTATGGCCGAGACGCTGGGCCTGCCGATCGAGGACTTCCAGGCGGCGGTGGCCGACCCATCGGTCTACGGCGTGCAGGCGCAGAGCCTGGAGGGGTGGCTGTTCCCTGCGGTGTACACCTTCGATCCCGGCGTCACGGCGACGCAGGTCATCCAGCGGATGGTCGATCGCACGAGGGAGTCGCTGGAAGCGGCGGGCGTCCCCGCGGAGGACGCGCAGCGCGTGCTCACGATCGCGTCGATCATCCAGCGCGAGGGCCGCACGGACGACTTCCCGAAAGTCTCCCGCGTCATCGAGAACCGCCTGGCGATCGACATGATGCTGCAGATGGACTCGACGGCGCAGTACGGCTACGGCTCGCTGCACGAGGGCGTGGTCTCCAGCTCTGCCGAGGCGCTCGAGGATCCGAACGAGTGGAACACCTACGTGCACACCGGGCTGCCGATCACTCCGATCGCGAGCCCGAGCGACGCCGCGATCGACGCCGCGATGCATCCGGCGGACGGCCCCTGGCTGTACTTCGTCACGGTGAACCTCTCGACCGGCGAGACGCAGTTCTCGGAGACCCTCGCCGAGCACGAGCAGGGCGTGGAGAAGTGGCGGGAGTGGTGCAAGGCCAACCCCGACGCCGGTTGCTGAACCCGTGAGTTCGACGCGCCTCGCCGTGTGGGGTGACCCGATCGCGCACTCGCTCTCGCCCGCCCTGCACGCAGCCGCGTACCGAGAGCTCGGGCTCGACTGGCAGTACGAGCGCCGGCAGGTGACGGCGGCGGACTTCGCCGCGACCGTGCAGTCGCTCGACTCGACCTGGCGGGGCCTGTCCCTCACGATGCCGCTGAAGGAGGAGGGTTTCCGTCTCGCCGTGCACCACGACTCACCCGCGCAGCTCACCGGCGCAGTGAACACCCTCGTGCTCGGCGACGAGCCGGCCGGCTTCAACACCGACGTCGGCGGCATCGTGGACGCGCTGGCCGAGGCGGGCATTACCGCGGCGAGCTCCGCGCGGATCCTCGGCGCCGGTGCCACCGCGGCCTCCGCACTCGTCGCCCTCGCAGACCTGGGAGCGACGAGGGTCGAGGTCCGGGCACGGCGCCCTGATCCCGCGCGGGCCCTCACGGAGCTGGCGCAGCGACTGGGTGTCGACGTCATCGCGCTGCCGTTCGATGCGCCGACCACGCCGGTGGATCTGACGATCGCGACGCTGCCCTCCGGCACTGTGCTGCCCCGCGAGGTCGCCGAACCGCTGGCGGCCGCCGGCGGAGCGCTGTTCGACGCCGCCTACGCGCCGTGGCCGTCCGCGCTGGCGAGGGCGTGGGGCGAGGCCACGGTCGTGTCCGGGCTCGGGATGCTGCTGCACCAGGCCGTGCGTCAGATCAGGATCTTCACGCAGGGGGACCCGGCGGCGCCCCTGCCGCAGGAGCGCGCCGTGATCTCCGCCATGCGCGCCGCCCTCTGACCGCGCATGAAACGCGGCGCGCCGCCGCGGAAACGCATGGGAGACTGGAGCAATGCTCCGCGTGCTCACGGCCGGCGAATCGCACGGCCCAGAACTCATCGCCGTCATGGAGGGTCTGCCCTCCGGCGTCCCTGTCTCCTCTGAGGCCATCCAGGCCGATCTCGCCCGCCGCAAGCTGGGCTACGGTCGCGGGTCCCGTATGAAGTTCGAGCAGGATGAACTCACGATCTCGGGCGGCGTGCGCCACGGGAAGACGCTCGGCAGTCCCATCGCGCTGCGCATCGGCAACACCGAATGGCCGAAGTGGATCGAGGTCATGAACCCGGAGCCGGTGGAGCTCACCGACCGCTCACGAGGGCGCGGCGCACCGCTGACGCGTCCCCGGCCGGGTCACGCGGACTTGGTGGGCATGCAGAAGTACGACTTCGACGAGGCCCGGCCCATCCTCGAGCGCGCGAGCGCCAGGGAGACGGCGGCGCGCGTCGCCCTCGGCGCCATCGCGCGTTCGTTCCTCGCGGAGCTCGACATGCGTCTGGTCAGTCACACGCTCTCGATCGGTCCGGTTCGGGTTCCGGACGGCGCTGCCGTGCCCACCCCGGACGACGTGGAGACGCTCGACGCCGATCCACTGCGCTGCTTCGATCCGGCGACGTCCGCGCTGATGGTCGCGGAGGTGGACGACGCGAAGAAGGACGGCGACACGCTCGGGGGCATCGTCGAGGTGCTCGCGTACGGGCTCCCGCCGGGGCTCGGTTCGCACGTGCACTGGGACCGTCGGCTCGACGCCCGCCTCGCGCAGGCGCTGATGAGCATCCAGGCCATCAAGGGCGTGGAGGTCGGCGACGGCTTCGAGACAACCCGCCGTCGCGGTTCCGCGGCGCATGACGAGCTGTTCGCGAGCACCCAGGGCATCACGCGCGGCTCCGACCGTGCCGGCGGGACCGAGGGCGGCATGTCCACGGGCACGGTGCTGCGCGTCCGTGCGGGGATGAAGCCCATCGCGACGGTGCCGCACGCGCTGCGCACCATCGACATCGCCACCGGTACCGATGCGACCGCGCACCACCAGCGCTCCGACGTGTGCGCCGTGCCCGCCGCCGGCGTCGTCGCCGAGGCGATGGTCGCCATCGAGCTCGCCCGGGCCGTGCTGGAGAAGTTCGGCGGCGACAGCATCCGCGAGACCCGGCGCAACCTCGCAGGGTACCTGGAGGGCATCCCCTCCGAGCTGCGGTCCGCGCCCGCGTCCGAAGCCGCGCTCATCGCGCATGACGAGCGAGGCTGAGCACCTGACGCTGGTGCTGGTGGGCCCGATGGCCGCCGGCAAGACCAGCGTCGGTCGGCGCGCGGCCCGGCGGCTGGGTGTCCCGTTCATCGACACGGACAAGCGGATCGTCGCCGAGCACGGCCCGATCCCGGAGATCTTCGCGACGCGCGGCGAGGACTCGTTCCGCGAGCTCGAGCGCGACGCCGTGGTGAAGGCGCTGGAGGACGGCGGTGTCATCTCCCTGGGCGGTGGCGCCGTCACGGACGAGAAGACGCGCCGGCTGCTGCACACGCAGCCCGTGGTGTTCCTCACCGTCAGCGAGGACGCGGTGGGCGACCGGCTCCGCGGAGGGAACCGGCCGCTGCTGGCCGGGGACGATCCGGTGGAGAAGTGGAAGAGGATCTACGCGGAGAGGCGCGGCTGGTACGAGGAGGTCGCGTCGATCACGTTCGACACCTCGCGCCGACCGATGCAGCGCATCGCCGACGAGATCGTGGCATGGAGGAGAGAGCAGGCATGAGCACGACGACCATCAGCGTCACGGGGACCGACGCGTACGACATCACGATCGGACGCGGGATCCTGGACCGGGTCTCGGCGGCTCTCGCGCCGGGCGTGCGGAAGGTGCTCGTCGTGCACCCGCCGACCCTGGCGAGCCGCGCGGCTGAGCTCCGCGACCGTCTGCTCGCCGACACCGCGGACGGCCCGCGCGAGGTGCTGCTGGCCGAGATCCCGGACGCCGAGCAGGGCAAGCGCATCGAGGTCGCCGCCTTCTGCTGGCAGGTCATGGGACAGGCGGACTTCACACGCAGCGATGCCGTCGTCGGCTACGGCGGGGGAGCGGTGACGGACCTGGCCGGCTTCGTCGCGGCCACGTGGCTCCGCGGGGTGCAGGTGGTGCAGGTGCCGACGACCGTGCTCGGCCTCGTCGATGCCGCGGTCGGCGGCAAGACGGGCGTGAACACCGCCGAGGGCAAGAATCTCGTCGGCGCGTTCTGGGCCCCCCGCGCGGTGATCGGCGACCTCGACGAGCTGAGCAGCCTCAGCGCGAACGAGGCGACCGCCGGGTATGCCGAGGTCGTGAAGGCCGGCTTCATCTGGGCGCCCGAGATCCTCGACATCGTGGAGGCCGATCCGGCGAGGGCCGTCGACACGTCGACCGACGAGTTCCGCCGCGCCGTCGAGCTCGCGATCGACATGAAGGCGCGGGTGGTCTCGGACGACTTCCGTGAGTCCGGGCTCCGCGAGATCCTCAACTACGGCCATACGCTGGGCCACGCGATCGAGCATGCCGAGCGGTACCGCTGGCGGCACGGCGCGGCGATCTCGGTCGGCATGCTCTACGCCGCGGAGCTCTCGCGGTTGGCGGGCCGGCTGTCCGACGCGGCAGCCGAAAGGCACCGCACGATCCTGGAATCCCTCGGGCTGCCGACGACGTACCGCGCCGGCGCCTGGCCGCAGCTGCTGGCCACGATGCAGCGCGACAAGAAGAGCCGCGGCGGCATGCTCCGGTTCATCCTGCTCGACGACATCGCGAAGCCGACGGTCCTCCAGGCGCCGGACGAGTCGCTGCTGTTCGCCGCCTACCAGGAGGTCGGCGCGTGACGGTCGCCGTCCGCCGGATCGAGCCGCAGGACTGGGCCGAGGTGAAGGCGCTGCGGCTGCGGGCCCTCGCCGACCCCGTTGCTCCCATCGCGTTCCTGGACACCGTGGAGCACGCCCGCACGCAGCCGGACCGCTTCTGGCAGGACCGCGCGGCCAATGCGGCCGGAGATGCCGCCGCTGCGCAGTTCGTCGCGATCACGGACGAGGGCGCATGGGTCGGCACGGCCACCGTGCTCCCGCACCGCGAGGAGGCGGCGGCGGGACTCGTCGTCGGCGTGTACGTGGTGCCGGAGCAGCGCGGGGGCGGGGTGATCGACGCCCTGCTCGAGGCGGCGGCGCAGTGGTCGCGCACCCGCGGCTTCTCCGCCTTGTTCCTCGAGGTGCACGTCGACAATGCCAGGGCGCAGGCCGTGTACGCGCGCTGCGGCTTCGAGCGCACCGGCGAGATCGAGACGTCGGGCTTCGGTCGCGAATGGGTGATGCGTCGCCGCCTGGACGCAGCCGGTAGCGTGCCGTCATGACCCCTACGCGTCGGCTGCTGCTCCTCAACGGCCCCAACCTGAACCTCCTCGGCACGCGGGAGCCCGCTGTGTACGGCACCGCCACGCTCGCCGACGTCGAGCAGTCGACGCGCGAGGCGGCGGCGCAGGCCGGCTTCGAGCTCCGGGCGCTGCAGAGCAATCACGAGGGGGTGCTGATCGACGCGATCCACGCGGCACGGGAGGACTGCGCGGGCATCGTGATCAACCCGGGAGGGCTCACGCACACCTCGGTGTCGCTGCGGGACGCCCTGACCGGGGTGGCTCTGCCCTTCGCCGAGGTGCACATCTCGGACATCTCTGCGCGCGAGGCCTTCCGTCAGCACTCGTTCCTGGAGGACGTGGCGGCGGTCAGGATCGCCGGTCACGGCGTGGCCGGCTATGCGGAGGCCCTGCGCGCCCTCACCGCCCTGCTCTGACGCCGCCGCCTGCGGCTCAGCCGGTGCGCGGTGCGTCCGGCCGCGCATCCCGTAGAATCGACTGTCGGCCGACTCCGGCCCCCACGGACTCACGAACGGAACTCCCAGCGCATGGCATCCACCGCAGACATCAAGAACGGCGTCGTCCTCAGTATCGACGGGCAGCTCTGGAGCGTCATCGAGTTCCAGCACGTGAAGCCGGGCAAGGGCGGCGCATTCGTGCGCACCAAGCTGAAGAACGTCGTGTCGGGCAAGACCGTCGACCGCACGTACAACGCCGGCGCGAAGATCGAGATCGAGAACGTCGACCGTCGCGACTACACCTACCTGTACACCGACGGTGACGGCTTCGTGTTCATGGACCAGACGGACTTCGACCAGATCACGCTGGGAGCGGCCACGGTCGGCGACGCGAAGAACTTCCTGCTCGAGAACCAGCAGGTCACGATCGCGCTCAACAACGGCAACCCCCTCTACATCGATCTGCCCGCGTCCGTGATCCTGGAGGTCACGTACACCGAGCCGGGTCTGCAGGGCGACCGCTCGTCGGCCGGCACGAAGCCCGCGACGGTCGAGACGGGCTACGAACTGCAGGTCCCGCTCTTCCTCGAGGCCGGCACGAAGATCAAGGTCGACACCCGCACGGGTGAGTACCTCGGTCGCGAGAAGTAAGGCGTGAGCGCCCGCACGAAGGCGCGCAAGCGCGCTCTCGACATCCTGTTCTCCGCCGACGTCCGCGGCGATGACGTGGCGGTCGCCCTGGCCGCCGAGGCCAAGCGCGCCGCCAGCGAGCCCGCGCGCGAGGCTTCCTGGCTGTACGCCAGGGAGATCGTGGACGGCATCATCGACCAGCACGACGAGATCGACGAGCAGATCACCACGCACAGCAGGGACTGGAAGCTCGAGCGCATGCCCGCGGTCGACCGTGCGCTGCTGCGCATCGGCGTGTGGGAGATCCTCTACAACGACGAGGTGCCGACGGCCGTGGCCATCGACGAAGCCGTCGAGCTCGCGAAGGAGTTCTCGACCGACGACTCCGGTGCCTTCGTGCACGGCGTGCTCGCCAGGGTGGCGCGCGCCGCCTGAGGCAGCCGGAACCCGCCGTGTCGGCGGTAGCGGAGAGGATCGCTCCATGGCCCTTCCGTCCGAGCCCGCCGACTCCGCTGCGCGACCACCGTCCGGGTGGCGTTCGCTCCTCGGCGTGCCCGCGCCCGAGGGTGCGCGCACACCGCTGGCGCTGGGGGTCGAGCTGCGCATCCGCGACTCGCGGAGCGCGAACCCGTGGGCATCGCGACCTCAGCGCACTGCGACACCGCGCGACATCGCGAGAGGCACGGGCGAGGTCCAGCTCGGGATCCGTCCGCTGGAGCGCAGCGCGGCGACGGGCGCCTGGGTGCTGGGGGCCGCCACCTGGGACGCTGTGCGCCGTTCGCCCGAACAGTACGGCCGCGACCGCTCGCGGTGGTTCGCCGACCTGCTGAGCATCGCACGGGACACGCTGCTCTCGGGGACCGCGGGGGACTGGCTCGTCGCCGACCTCATCGAGTCCGGCCTGCTCTGGGGGCACCTGCGCGCGGCGACCGACCTCGGCATTCCCGTCGTGGCGGCGCAGAAGTCGACCACGGTGACCCTCGCCGACCGCGCGGCGGTCGAGGCCACGATCATGCGCCGGGAAGACGGGTCGCTCCTCGTCCGGCCCGCCGTCACGATCGACGGCAGGGCATCGACGGAGGCGTCCGTGCGCGCCATCGGACGCAGCGGCGTGTACGAGATCGTGCAGACCGGCGCCCGACTGCACGTGACGCTCGCAGAGGTGCCGCTCGCCGACCCTGTCCGCGCGCTGCTCAGGGCCGCAGACGGCGTGCCCGTCGCTGCCGCGGAGGAGAGGGCGTTCCTGCAGGACGCGTATCCGCTGCTCGCTCGACAGATCCCGATGCACGCGCAAGGGCGCGTGACCCTGCCGCCGCTTCCCGCCCCGCGCCCGGTGCTGAATCTCTCCTTCCGGCGCGGGGACACGGTCGAGTACGCGTTCGAGTGGGAGTACCGCGGCTTCGGCCGCGTCCCGTTCGCGCCCGGTGCACAGGCGGTGCGCGATCACGACGCCGAGGCCACGCTCCGCGCGCAGCTCGATGCGGTGTGGCTCCCGCTCGCGGGGCGTCCGCTGGATACGGCGGGCGCGTTCCACGACGTGGACGCAGCCGAGTTCATGACGAGGGTCGTCCCTGCACTCGAACGCGAGGGCGTCACGGTCGCGGTGGCCGGACGGCGGAAGTCGTACCGCGAGCTCACCGGAGACCCGGAGATCACGGTGAGCACGGTCGAGAGCACGGACCCGGACTGGTTCGACCTCGGAGTGCTCGTGCGCATCGACGGTCGGATCATCCCGTTCGAGCCGCTGTTCACGGCGCTGAGCACCGGGCGACGCAAGCTGCTGCTCGTGGACGGGAGCTACCTCTCCCTGAGCCATCCGGCGTTGGACCGGCTGCGCGAGCTGCTCGACGAGGTGGCCGACCTCGACGAGTGGGAGACGGGCCCGCGGATCAGCCGCCATCAGACGGACCTGTGGGAGGAGTTCGAGGATCTCGCGGATGAGGCGCTGCCCGCGGTCAGCTGGCGCGCCACCGCGGAGGGTCTGCGGCGCGCCTCCCGGGTGCCGGAGGTCGCGGTGCCCCGCGGAGTGCACGCGGAGCTCCGGCCCTACCAGAAGGACGGCTTGGACTGGCTGGCGTTCCTGTGGGATCACCGGCTGGGCGGCATCCTAGCCGACGACATGGGTCTCGGGAAGACGCTGCAGCTGCTGGCGCTCGTCGTGCATGCGCGCGAGGCGGGGGAGCGGAGACCGTTCCTGGTGGTCGTCCCCACTTCGGTGCTGCCGACGTGGCGCGCGGAGGCGGCCCGTTTCACGCCGGGGCTGCGCGTCGTCGCCAGACCCGCGACGTCCGGGTTCCCGCTCGCGGCTGTCGCCGCGGATGCGGACATCGTCGTGACGACCTACGCCGTCGCGCGCCTGGACGCGGAGGCGTTCGCCGCGATCGAGTGGTCGGGGCTGATCCTCGACGAGGCGCAGTTCGTGAAGAACCCGGCGACCAAGCTGCACCGGGCGGTCGCGACGTTCCGCGCCGATGCCGTGTTCGCGGTGACGGGCACACCGCTGGAGAACAGCCTGTCGGAGCTGTGGGCGCTGCTGAAGCTCACGGCCCCGGGGCTCTTCGCATCGGCCCGCGCATTCCGGGAGCGCTACATCCAGCCGATCGAGCAGGGCAAGGTGCCGGAGAACGAGGAGGGCGCCCCGTACCGGCAGCGTCGCCTCGCCGAGCTCCGTCGCCGCATCAGGCCGCTGCTGCTCCGGCGCACCAAGGAGCTCGTGGCCGCCGATCTGCCGCCCACCCAGGAGCAGGTGCTGGAGGTGGAGCTCAGCGCGTCGCACCGCGCCCTGTACGAGACCGTGCTGCAGCGCGAGCGGCAGAAGGTGCTCGGACTGATCGAGGACCTCGACCGCAACCGGTTCATCGTGTTCCGCTCGCTCACGCTGCTGCGGATGCTGAGTCTGGCCCCGGGACTGATCGACCCCGCCGATGCGCGGATCGGCTCCCGCAAGCTCGACGTGCTGCTGGAGCGCGTGGTGGAGCTGCAGGCGGAGGGACATCGGGCGCTGGTGTTCAGCCAGTTCACGTCCTTCCTCGATCTCGCGGCGGAGCGTCTGGATGCGGCAGGCATCCCGTACGCGCATCTGGACGGCTCGACACGACGGCGCCAGGAGATGATCGACGGCTTCAGGGAGGGGGAGCAGCCGGTCTTCCTGATCAGTCTGAAGGCGGGCGGGTTCGGACTCACGCTCACGCAGGCCGACTACGTGTTCCTGCTCGATCCCTGGTGGAACCCTGCCGCGGAGGCGCAGGCTGTGGACCGCACGCATCGCATCGGGCAGGAGCGCCAGGTGTTCGTGTACCGGATGATCGCCGCGGGCACCATCGAGGAGAAGGTGCTGGAGCTGCAGCAGCGCAAGGCGAGGCTCTTCACGGCGGTGCTCGACGACGACGCGCTGTTCGCACAGTCCCTCACGGCCGACGACATCCGCGGGCTGTTCGAGCGGTGACCGTTTCTCCCGGCGCCGCCGACCGGTCGTCCAGGGAGCGCTCGGTACAATCGAACGGTTCATCTTCGAGAGGAATGCAATGCGGATCACGGGACTCGGCCACGCCGGGATGTTCATCGAGACCGTCGGCGGCAACATCATCTGCGACCCCGTCCTCGGCCCGTCCTTCTTCGGCTCCTGGTTCCCGTTCCCGGACAACAGAGGCCTCGACTGGGAGCGCTACGGCCGCGAGGCCGACTTCCTCTACATCTCGCACCGGCACCGCGACCACTTCGATCCGGCTCTGCTGGAGCGGTACATCCGCAAGGACATCGAGGTGCTGCTCCCGGAGTACCCGATCGACGACCTCGAGCAGGACATCCGGGCGCTCGGCTACACGAACATCACCTACGCCCCCGCCGGGGAGATCATCCAGCGCGGCGACCTCAAGCTCATGATCACGCCGCTGCGCGCGCCGAGCGACGGCCCCATCGGCGACTCGTCGCTGAGCGTCGACGACGGCACCGGCTCGATGCTGAACCAGAACGATTCGCACCCGCTCGACCTCGAGAAGCTGCTGCACTTCGGCAAGCCAGACGCGTACTTCACCCAGGTCTCCGGCGCGATCTGGTGGCCGATGGTCTACGACCTGCCGCTCGACGCCAAGCAGAACTTCGCGCGCCTCAAGCGCGAGGCGCAGAACAAGCGGGCGATGTACTACATCGACAAGGTCGACGCGCCGCACGTGTTCCCGATGGCGGGTCCGCCCATGTTCCTGCGCGACGACCTGTTCGACTTCAACGGCATGGGTCGCAACGGCGAGTCGATCTTCACCGACCAGAAGCAGTTCCTCGCCCACATGAAGGAGCTGTCGCCGCAGTACGACGGCCAGCTCTTCATCCCCGGCACCCTGGTGACGATCGACGGCGGGACGGTGACGACCGAGCAGACGCTGTACACCGACGCGGAGATCGCGCACATCTTCGACGAGAAGTGGGACTACCTGGAGGAGCAGCGCGCGAGCCGTCAGCAGGAGATCCGCGACGAGGAGGCCACCCGCGCCGAGATCATCCCGCCGGCCGAGATGCTGGCGGCGATCAAGGAGTGGTGGGAGCCGCTGCTGAAGAAGTCGCGCACCATCCGCCTCGGCGTCGGGGGCCACGTCCGCTTCCGCATCGGGGAGCTGGACATGGTGGTCGACTTCCCGCGAGCGAAGGTGCGCGAGTATGCGGGGGAGGAGTGCGTGTACTGGTACACGATCCCCGCCGACCTCGTCTCGACGAACATCCGCGACCACGAGATCGACTGGTCCAACTCGATCTTCCTGTCGATGCAGTTCTCGGTGGGACGCAGCGGCAAGTTCAACGAGTTCCTGACCACGTTCCTCAAGTGCCTGTCGGTGGACCGCATCGAGTACGTCGAGAACTGGTACCAGGAGCAGACCGACCAGACCGAGGACGCCGAGATCGGCGAATGGGTCGTGCAGCGCCGATGCCCGCACCTGCGCGCCGACCTGACCCGCACGGGCTCGGTGGACGAAGACGGCATCCTCACGTGCAGCATGCACGACTGGAAGTGGGACCTGAACACCGGGCGCTGCCTCTCGACGAGCGGGCACCCGATCCGCTCCTCGAAGGTCGACGACGTCACCGACCCGGTGCTGCGCGAGGCGAGCTGACCCGGAGCGCCCCGCGCGCTCCGATACACTGGCATCACAAGCAACCTTTAACACCGTCCTGTGAGGCGGAGAAGGGAGCGGCTGATGGGCATGCGCACCGTGCTGCACCAGGCCGACATCTCACGAGCGCTGACACGCATCGCGCACGAGATCCTCGAGTCGAATCGGGGGGCGGAGAACCTCGTCCTCCTCGGCATCCCGACCCGCGGCGTCACGCTGGGTCACCGGCTGGCCGCCCTGATCAGCGACATCGCGCAGGTCTCGGTGCCCGTGGGCTCGCTCGACGTCACGCTGTTCCGGGACGACCTCGCGAAGCACCCCACACGCTCGCCGCAGCCGACCGAGATCCCGCCCGGCGGCATCGACGGCAAGACCGTCGTCCTGGTCGACGACGTGCTCTTCTCGGGACGCAGCATCCGCGCGGCGCTCGACGCGATCCAGTCGATCGGTCGGCCCGCCGTCGTCCGCCTGGCGATCCTCGTCGATCGCGGCCACCGCGAGCTCCCGATCCGCCCTGACTTCGTCGGCAAGAACATCCCCTCCGCCCGCAGCGAGCGGGTCAACGTGCGCCTCTTCGAGAACGACGGCGCCGAGGAGGTGACGATCGGCGAATGAGGCACCTCCTCGACACCCGCACGCTCGACAGGGCCACCGCCCTCCGCATCCTCGACGTGGCGGAGGACATGGCCGACACGCAGTCGCGCGAGGTCAAGAAGCTCCCCACCCTCCGCGGCAAGACGGTCGTGAACCTCTTCTTCGAGGACTCGACCCGCACCCGCATCTCCTTCGAGGCCGCCGCCAAACGGCTCTCCGCCGACGTGATCAACTTCGCCGCCAAGGGCTCCAGCGTCTCCAAGGGCGAGAGCCTCAAGGACACCGCGCAGACGCTGGAGGCGATCGGCGCCGACGCCGTGGTGGTGCGGCACCCGGGCTCCGGTGCTCCGCAGACCCTCGCCACGAGCGGCTGGATCTCGGCCGGCGTGGTGAACGCCGGGGACGGCACGCACGAGCACCCCACGCAGGCGCTGCTCGACGCGTTCACGATCCGCAAGCGCCGTTTCGGGGCCGACAGCCGGGGGCGCGACCTGTCCGGGCTGCGGGTGACGATCGTGGGCGACGTGCTGCACTCCCGGGTCGCCCGCTCCAACGTCTGGCTGCTGGCGACTCTCGGGGCGGAGGTCACCCTGGTGGCCCCGCCGACCCTAGTCCCGCAGAACGTGTCGCTCTGGCCGGCACGCGTCCTGTTCGATCTCGACGAGGCGCTGGCGGACGGCCCGGACGCCGTGATGATGCTGCGCATCCAGCTGGAGCGCATGAACGCGGCGTATTTCCCGACTGAGCGGGAGTATTCGCGGCGCTGGGGCCTGGACGCCCTGCGAGTGGCCGCCCTTCCGAGCGGTAGCATTGTGATGCACCCCGGACCCATGAACCGGGGACTGGAGATTTCCTCCGAAGCAGCCGATTCCCCCCGTTCGACGGTGCTGGAACAGGTGTCGAACGGGGTCTCCGTGCGCATGGCCGTGCTCTACCTGCTGCTGGCAGGGGAGCGAGACGACGAACGAGGGGGAGACCTGTGAGCGAGACCCTCGTCATCACCGGCGCCACGCTGCTCGGCGCCGAGAGCGCCGACATCATCATCGAGGACGGCAGGATCTCCGAGATCGGAACCGGGTTGAGCCGCGCCGGCGCCCGCACGCTCGACGCGGCCGGCCTGGTCGCGCTGCCCGGACTCGTCGACCTGCACACGCACCTCCGCGAGCCCGGGTACGAGGCGTCCGAGACCATCCTGACCGGGACCAGGGCCGCCGCGGCCGGCGGGTTCACCGCCGTGTTCGCCATGCCCAACACGTCTCCCGTCGCCGACACCGCCGGTGTCGTGGAGCAGGAGCTCGCGCTCGGCGAGGCCGCGGGGTACGCCACGGTGCAGCCGATCGGCGCCGTCACCGTGGGGCAGAAGGGCGAGCGCCTCGCCGAACTGGGCGCCATGGCGACCTCCCGCGCGCAGGTGCGCGTGTTCAGCGACGACGGCTTCTGCGTATGGGATCCGCTGATCATGCGGCGTGCTCTCGAGTACGTGAAGTCCTTCGACGGCGTGATCGCGCAGCATGCGCAGGACCCCCGGCTGACCGAGGGCGCCCAGATGAACGAGGGCACCGTGTCCGCCGAGCTCGGGCTCGCCGGCTGGCCCGCGGTCGCGGAGGAGTCGATCATCGCCCGCGACGTCCTGCTGGCCGAGCACGTCGGCTCGCGTCTGCACGTGTGCCACCTGTCGACCGCCGGGTCCGTGGACATCATCCGCTGGGCCAAGAAGCGCGGTGTGCAGGTCACCGCAGAGGTGACCCCGCACCACCTGCTCCTCACCGACGAGCTGGTGCGCGGCTATGACGCGCGGTACAAGGTGAATCCGCCGCTGCGCCGTGAGGAGGACGTCCTGGCCGTGCGCGAGGGACTCGCCGACGGCACCATCGACATCGTCGCCACGGACCACGCCCCGCACCCGAGCGAGCACAAAGCGTGCGAGTGGCAGGCCGCCGCGAACGGCATGGTCGGTCTGGAGAGCGCCCTGCGGGTCGTGCACCAGGCGATGGTGCAGACCGGGATGCTGTCCTGGGCCGACGTCGCGAGGGTCATGAGCGCAGCGCCGGCACGCATCGGGCGGCTCGCCGGCCACGGCACACCGCTCGAGGTGGGCGCCCCCGCGCATCTCGCGCTGTACGACGCCTCCGTCGACGGCGTCTTCACGGAAGCCGACCTCCACGGCCGCAGCGCGAATTCGCCGTACCTCGGTCGCGAGCTGCCGGGCCGCGTGCAGTTCACCGTGCACGGCGGCGTGCTGACCGTCGACGGCGGTGCCGTCGTACCGGAGCTCGGCGCATGAGCGCACGGGACCTCGCGGTCGCGATCATCATCGCCGTCGCGGTACTGATCCTGCTCGCGATGCTGTTCGCCTGGCGACGACGAAGCCGGCGCGACTCCGTGTACACGGCGCCGCTCGGCGTGCCGGAGCACGCGGAGGTGTCGCGGCGCGAGGAGGTGCTGTACGTGTCGACCACCCGGCACGACGAGCCCCTCGAACGCCTCGCGATCCGCCCGCTCGGCTTCCGCGCCCGCGGCGAACTGGCCGTGACCGACCGCGGTGTCGCGCTCGCGCTGGATGGCGCACCCACGGTGTTCCTCGCCAGCGCCCGGCTCGTCGCGGTGGATCGCGCCACCGTGACCATCGACCGCGTGGTCGAGCCGGGCGGACTGCTGCGCATCGCCTGGCACGCCGACGACGTCACCGTGGTCGACAGCTACCTGCGCCTCACCGGAGGCGACATCCAGACCCTCATCTCCGACCTGCAGCGGCTCGTCCCCGCCGCCCCCGACACTGGAGCAACGTCATGACCCTCTCGACATCCTCCGCGCCGACCTCCCCGGTCGGCCTTCCCGATCCCGCCGTCCTGGTCCTGGAGGACGGCACGCGCCACACCGGACGCGCCTACGGCGCCCGCGGCCGCACCCTCGGCGAGGTCGTCTTCGCCACCGCCATGTCCGGCTACCAGGAGACCATCACCGACCCGTCCTACGCCGGACAGATCGTCCTGCAGACCGCTCCGCACATCGGCAACACCGGCATGAACGACGAGGACCCCGAGTCCCGCCGCATCTGGGTGGCCGGCTACATCGTGCGCGACCCCTCGCGCGTGGTCTCGAACTGGCGCGCGAACGCCTCGCTCGACGAGGTGCTCGTCGAGGACGGCATCGTCGGCATCAGCGGCATCGACACGCGAGCGGTGACCAGGCACATCCGCTCGGCGGGCTCGATGCGCGGCGGCATCTTCTCGGGTGCGGACGCCGACCTCGACCCCGAGGAGCAGCTGCGCATCGTCCGCGAGGCCCCCGAGATGACGGGACTCAACCTCTCGGCGCAGGTCTCGGTCGAGAGCGCCACCGTGACCCCGGCCGTGGGTGAGCGCGTCGGCAATCTCGCCGTGCTGGACCTAGGCGTCAAGAAGGCCACGATCGACAACCTGGCCGCCCGCGGCTTCGAGGTCCACGTGCTCCCGCAGGACGTCAGCATCGACGACATCCGCGCGATCGACCCGGTCGCGGTGTTCTACTCCAACGGCCCTGGCGACCCCGCGGCTTCGGGGGACCATGTGGAGCTGCTGCGCGCGGTGCTCGACGACGGCCTGCCGTTCTTCGGGATCTGCTTCGGCAACCAGCTGCTCGGCCGCGCCCTGGGTCTCGGCACGTACAAGCTGCCGTTCGGCCACCGCGGGATCAACCAGCCGGTGCTCGACAAGGAGACGGGTCGCGTCGAGATCACGGCCCACAACCACGGCTTCGCGGTCGAGGCGCCCCTGGAGGGCTCGTTCGACAGCCCGCACGGCTACGGCAAGGTCGAGGTCAGCCACGTCGGCCTCAACGACAACGTCGTGGAGGGTCTGCGCGCCCTCGACATTCCGGCATTCTCGGTGCAGTACCACCCCGAGGCCGCTGCCGGACCCCACGACGCCAACTACCTCTTCGACCGGTTCCGCGACATGGTCATCGCGAGCAAGAAGGACACCAAGTAATGCCCAAGCGCGACGACATCACCTCCGTCCTCGTCATCGGCTCCGGCCCGATCGTGATCGGCCAGGCCTGCGAGTTCGACTACTCCGGCACCCAGGCGTGCCGCGTGCTCCGCGAGGAGGGCGTCCGGGTCATCCTGGTCAACTCCAACCCGGCGACGATCATGACCGACCCCGACTTCGCCGACGCGACGTACATCGAGCCGATCACGCCCGCCGTGATCGAGACGATCATCGCCAAGGAGAAGCCGGACGCGATCCTCCCGACGCTGGGCGGCCAGACTGCGCTGAACGCCGCGATGGCGCTGCACGAGCAGGGCATCCTCGACACCTACGGCGTCGAGCTCATCGGTGCGAAGGTCGACGCCATCAAGAAGGGCGAGGACCGGCAGATCTTCAAGGAGCTCGTGATCGAGGCGGGCGCAGACGTCGCCCGCAGCGTGATCGCGCACACCATGGACGACCTGCTCGCCGGTGCCGCCGAGCTCGGCTACCCGCTCGTGGTGCGACCGTCCTTCACGATGGGCGGCCTGGGTTCCGGCTTCGCCTACGACGAGGAGGACCTGCGCCGCATCGGCGGTGCCGGGCTGCGCGACTCGCCGACGACCGAGGTGCTCCTGGAGGAGTCCATCCTCGGCTGGAAGGAGTACGAGCTCGAGCTCATGCGCGACACAGCCGACAACACGGTCGTGGTCTGCTCGATCGAGAACGTCGACCCCGTCGGCGTGCACACCGGCGACTCGATCACGGTGGCGCCCGCGCTCACGCTCACGGATCGCGAGTATCAGAAGCTCCGCGACATCGGCATCGACATCATCCGCGCGGTCGGCGTGGACACCGGCGGCTGCAACATCCAGTTCGCCGTGAACCCGGAGAACGGGCGCATCATCGTCATCGAGATGAACCCGCGCGTCTCCCGCTCCAGCGCCCTCGCGTCGAAGGCCACCGGCTTCCCGATCGCGAAGCTCGCCGCGAAGCTCGCGCTCGGCTACCGCCTCGACGAGATCCCGAACGACATCACCGGCGTTACGCCGGCGAGCTTCGAGCCCACGCTCGACTACGTCGTGGTCAAGGTGCCGCGCTTCGCGTTCGAGAAGTTCCCGGCGGCGGACGCCACCCTCACGACCACCATGAAGTCGGTCGGCGAGGCGATGGCGATCGGCCGCAACTACGCGACCGCCCTGCAGAAGGCACTGCGCTCGCTCGAGATGCGCGGCTCCAGCTTCCACTGGGGCGAGGAGAGCCGCACCGTCGAGGAGCTGCTGGAGATCGCGAAGACCCCGACCGACGGCCGCATCGTGACGCTGCAGCAGGCGCTGCGCAAGGGGGCGACGATCGAGCAGGCCTTCGAGGCCACGGCGATCGATCCCTGGTTCCTCGACCAGATCGTGCTGATCAACGAGGTCGCCGACGTCGTCCGCACGGCTCCCGAACTCGACGCCGCCACTCTGCGCTACGCCAAGGAGCACGGCTTCTCCGACGCCCAGCTCGCACAGCTGCGCGGGGAGACCGAGACCGAGATCCGCGGCGTCCGTCACGGCCTCGGCATCCGTCCCGTGTACAAGACGGTCGACACGTGTGCCGGGGAGTTCCCCGCCCTCACGCCGTACCACTACTCGAGCTACGACGCCGAGACCGAGGTCGCGCCGTCCGAGCGCACCAAGGTCGTCATCATCGGCTCCGGCCCGAACCGCATCGGGCAGGGCGTGGAGTTCGACTACTCCTGCGTGCACGCGTCCTTCGCGCTGTCCGACGCGGGCTTCGAGACCGTGATGGTGAACTGCAACCCGGAGACGGTGTCCACGGACTACGACACCTCCGACCGCCTGTACTTCGAGCCCCTCACACTGGAGGACGTGCTGGAGGTGCTGGACGCGGAGGCCGCGAGCGGCACCATCCTCGGTGTCGTGTGCCAGCTCGGCGGTCAGACTCCGCTCGGGCTCGCGAAGGGCATCGAGGCTGCCGGCTACACCGTGCTGGGCACGAGCCCGGAGGCGATCGACCTCGCCGAGGAGCGCGAGCTCTTCTCCCGGCTGCTCGACACCGCGGGCCTCCTCGCGCCGCGCAACGGCACCGCGATCGACGTGGAGGGTGCGGTCCGCATCGCCGAGGAGATCGGCTACCCCGTGCTCGTGCGCCCCAGCTTCGTGCTCGGCGGACGCGGCATGGAGATCGTCTACGGCACCGAGGCGCTGCGCGAGTACTTCGTGCGGACCGCGGGCGAGGTCGTGATCGAGGAGGGCAAGCCGCTGCTGGTCGACCGCTTCCTCGACGACGCGATCGAGCTCGACGTGGACGCGCTGTACGACGGCACGGACCTCTTCATCGGCGGCGTGATGGAGCACCTGGAGGAAGCGGGCATCCACTCCGGCGACTCCAGCTGCACGCTGCCTCCGGTCTCGCTCGGCCGCAGCGATGTCGACCGCGTGCGTGAGGCCACGCTCGCGATCGCCGAGGGCGTCGGCGTGCGCGGACTGCTGAACGTGCAGTTCGCCATCAGCGCGGGCGTGCTCTACGTGATCGAGGCGAACCCGCGCGCGAGCCGCACGGTGCCCTTCGTGTCGAAGGCGCTGGGCATCCCGATGGCCAAGGCCGCCAGCCGCATCATGACGGGCTCGACCATCGCCGAGCTGCGTGCCGAGGGCATGCTGCCAGCGCAGGACGGCTCCCGCGTGCCGCTCGACGCCCCCGTCTCGGTCAAGGAGGCGGTGCTTCCGTTCAAGCGGTTCCGCACCGCCGACGGCAAGACGGTCGACTCGGTCCTCGGCCCGGAGATGCGCTCCACCGGCGAGGTCATGGGCATCGACCGCGACTTCCCGACCGCCTTCGCCAAGAGCCAGGCCGCGGCGTACGGCGGCATGCCGACCTCGGGCACCGTGTTCATCTCGGTCGCCGACTCCGACAAGCGCGCGGTGATCCTCCCGGCGCACCGCCTCCAGCAGCTCGGCTTCACGATCGTGGCGACCGAGGGCACCGCAGAGATCCTGTCGCGCAACGGCATCGCCGTGACCGTCGTGGAGAAGTACAGCGCCACGCAGGAGTCCGGGGCGAGGAACATCGTCGACCTCATCAACGACGGTGAGATCGACATCGTCGTCAACACCCCGTCGGGCGGTGCGACGCGTGCCGACGGCTACGAGATCCGCGCGGCTGCGGTCGCAGCGGACAAGGCGCTGTTCACGACCATGGCCGTGTTGGGCGCCGCGGTCAGCGGCATGGACGCGGCGCACGAGGGCTTCCAGGTGAAGAGCCTGCAGGAGTACGCGCTGGACCGGAAGGCGGCGGTATGACCGGATCCTTCGGGGAGCGGGTCCGTGTCGCCCTCGACGAGCGCGGACCCCTCTGCGTCGGCATCGACCCGCACGCCGCTCTCCTCACCGCCTGGGGGCTGCCGGACGACGCCTCCGGTCTGCGCGAGTTCGGTCTGCGCACGGTGGCCGCCGCAGCCGACCGCGTGGGCATCGTGAAGCCGCAGGTGTCGTTCTTCGAGCGCCACGGCTCCCGCGGACTCGCGGCGCTGGAGGAGGTCATCGCGGCCGCGCGGGCCGCCGGGCTGCTCGTGATCGCGGATGCCAAGCGCGGTGACATCGGCTCCACGATGAACGACTACGCGCGCGCCTGGCTCGAGCCGGGCGGGGCGCTGGAAGCCGACGCGCTGACCGTGAACCCGTTCCTCGGCGTCGGCGCCCTCGATGGCGCGTTCGACCTGGCGCACGCGCACGGCAAGGGCCTGTTCGTGCTGGCCGCGACCAGCAACCCCGAGGCCGCCGAGCTGCAGCGCGCCACCACGGCGGACGGATCCACCGTGTCGGCGGCCGTCGTCGCCGCGGTGTCCGCGAGGAACGCCGCCGCGGTGGCTCCGGGGGAGTGGGGCAGCGTCGGCTTCGTCATCGGAGCGACCGTCGAGCGGACGCAGACCGGGATCGGCGACATCGACCCGCCCGCGCCGATCCTGGCCCCCGGCTTCGGCGCCCAGGGCGCCGAGCCCGCGCAGCTGACGGCACGATTCGGTGCACTCGCTCCGTGCGTGATCGCGAGCGAGAGCCGCAGCCTGCTCTCGGCGGGACCGGACGCTCTGTCTGATGCGATCGCGCAGCGCGCCGCCGAGTACCGGGAGGTGACCCGTGGCTGAGGAACGCCGTGCCGTCCCCGAGGTGGACAGGGCCGCAGCCGCGCGCCGTGCCGTGGAGCGCCGCCGTGCCAGAGCGTCGCTCAAGCGCGATCTCACGATGCGCGTCGTGACCCCCCAGTCCGTGCTGCACAAGGCCACCTCCGACCCCGACTCGGTCGAGGGCTCCTTGCGCGTCACCGATTTCCTGCTCGCGCTCCCCGCGATCGGCGCCGGCAAGCGCGACCGCGTGCTGGCCGAGCTGCACATCTCCCCGGTCAAGCGCCTGGGCGGTCTCGGCGCGCGGCAGCGACGCGTGCTGGAGGAGTGGCTGGACGGCAGGTTCCCCGTGCCCGCGCCGCGCGGAGCCCGCAGCCGCCTGCTGGTGCTCGCCGGGCCGACGGCCGTGGGCAAGGGGACCGTCGCCGCGCACATCCGCGAGAACCATCCCGAGATCCACCTCTCGGTCTCGGCGACCACGCGGGCACCCCGCCCGGGCGAGATCGACGGGGTGCACTACTACTTCGTCGACGACGCCGAGTTCGACCGGCTGATCGCCGACGGCGAGCTTCTGGAGTACGCGGTGGTCCACAACCGCTCGCGCTACGGCACGCCGCGGGCGCCCATCGACGCGGCCCTGGCCGAGGGCAAGACCGTCCTGCTGGAGATCGACCTGCAGGGTGCGAGGCAGGTCCGCGACGCCGAGCCGTCCGCCACGCTGATCTTCCTGCTGCCGCCGAGCTGGGACGAGCTCGTGCACCGACTGGTCGGACGCGGCACCGAGGACGCGGAGGAGCGGGCGCGCCGCCTGCGCACCGCGAAGGTCGAACTCGCGGCACAGAACGAGTTCGACCACCTCATCGTGAACGAGGACGTCGCCGCCGCCGCCCGCGAGGTCGTAGACTTGTCTACGAGCTCTGCGCGCTGACGCTTCTTCGCGCGCCCGCAGCACCGTCTTCGCGACGACCGTCGTCGCCTGATCAGGAGGTCCCCCATGGCCGGACGCAACAACGGCATCATCGATCCCCCCATCGACAACCTGCTGGAGCGGGTCGACTCCAAGTACGAGCTCGTGATCTACGCGGCCAAGCGCGCGCGCCAGATCAACGACTACTACTCCGACCTGCACGAGGGGAACCTGTTCGACAACGTGGGCCCGCTGGTCGACTCGTCCGTCGAGGACAAGCCGCTCACGATCGCGCTGCACGAGATCAACGAGGACAAGCTCCGCCTGCGTCACGTGGAGTGATCTTCGGCGACCGCGCCGCCGCGACGTCGGCGGTGCGGTCCAGAATGGGTGCCACACCCCTCCCACCGTCCGTCCCCGTTCTGGAGCCCCGATGAGCGCGCTGCGTCTGTTCACGTCCGAGTCCGTCACGGAAGGACACCCGGACAAGATCTGCGATCAGATCTCGGACAGCATCCTCGACGGCCTGCTCGCGAAGGACCCGGGCTCCCGCGTCGCGGTCGAGACCCTGGTCACGACCGGCCTCGTGCACGTCGCGGGCGAGATCAGGACGGACGCCTACGTCGACATCCCGACGATCGTGCGGCAGGTCGTCAACGGCATCGGCTACACGTCGTCCGACACCGGCTTCGACGGCGACTCGTGCGGCGTCAGCGTGTCCGTCGGCGAGCAGTCGAGCGACATCGCGCACGGCGTCGACAACGCGCAGGAGCATCGCGATGGCTCCTCCGTCGACCCGCTCGACGGTCTCGGCGCGGGCGACCAGGGCATCATGTTCGGCTTCGCGACGAACGAGACGCCGCAGCTCATGCCGATGGCCGCGTGGACCGCGCACCGCATCGCAGAGCGCCTGACGGAGGTACGTCGCAGCGGCCTCCTGCCCTTCCTCCGTCCCGACGGCAAGACGCAGGTGACGCTCGGCTACGACGGCTTCACACCGAAGACCGTCGATGCGGTCGTGCTGTCGACGCAGCACAACCCCGACATCTCGCAGGAGGACCTCAAGGCGCGGGTGCGTGAGCACGTGATCGACCCGGTGCTCGCGACCACCGGCCTCGACCTCGACGACGTCACCTACTACATCAACCCCGCCGGCCCCTTCGTCACCGGTGGCCCCAAGGGCGATGCGGGCCTCACGGGTCGCAAGATCATCATCGACACCTACGGGGGAGCGGCGAGGCACGGCGGAGGCGCGTTCAGCGGCAAGGACCCGTCGAAGGTGGATCGGTCCGGGGCCTACGCCACCCGCTGGGTCGCGAAGAACGCGGTCGCGGCCGGGCTCGCCGACCGCCTCGAGGTGCAGGTCGCCTATGCGATCGGCGTGGCACGCCCCGTCGGGCTGTACGTCGAGACGTTCGGCACCGGACGGGTGTCGGATGAGGTGATCACCCGGGCGATCGACGAGGTGTTCGATCTGCGCCCGCAGGCGATCATCGAGCAGCTCGACCTGCTGCGTCCGATCTACGCGCAGACGGCCGCCTACGGGCACTTCGGCCGCGAGCTCCCCGACTTCACGTGGGAGCGCACCGACCGCGCCGAAGAGCTGCGACGCGCTGCCGGGCTCTGATGGGGCCGCGGTCCTGATGTCTCCGGAGAGCCGGCGCATCGCGCGCGTGCTCCTCGATTCGCCGCTGCCACAGCTCGACCGGCTGTTCGACTACGCGCTGCCCGCCGAGCTCGGCGAGGTGGTTCCTGGCGTGCGCGTCCGGGTGCCGCTGCGCACCGCGGGGCGGGTCGTGGACGGCTACGTCGTGGAGCTGGACGTCGAGGACGACGCGGATCGCCCGCTCTCCGAGGTGGAGTCCGTGGTCTCGGCGGTGCCCGTGCTGCCCGAGCGGCTGTACCACCTGTGCCGTCGAGTCGCCGACCGTGCGGCCGGCTCGGCCTCCGATGTGCTGCGCCTCGTCATCCCCAAGCGACAGGTGCGCGTGGAGAAGGCCTGGACGGCGGATGCGCCCGTGCTCGCACCGGATGAGGCCGCGCTCACCGCCGCGGATGCGCTGATCGACACCTACGACGGGCTGCGGGCGGTGCTCGACGACCGCGGTCGCGCGGCGGTCGAGGCCGTCCCGCAGCTGTCGGACGACGTGCAGGGGTGGGCGCGTCTGCTCGCGGCCACCGCGGCGCACACGCTGGCGGCGGGGCGCTCGAGCATCCTCGTGGTGCCGGACCACCGCGACCTGGATCGCCTGCTCGTCGCCCTGGAGGCTGTGGTCCCGGCGGACGCGGTCGTGCGCCACGACTCCCGTCAGTCCAACCCCGACCGATACCGCGGGTTCCTGCGCACGCTGGAGGACGCGCCCTGCGTCGTGGTGGGCAACCGCTCCGCCGTCTACGCACCGGTCGTCGCGGGGGTGGTCGCCGTCTGGGATGACGGGGACTCACTGCTCAGCGAGCCGCTGGCGCCGGGCGTGCACGCCAGGGACGCAGCTCTGCTGCGACAGGAGTCCGAGCAGTCGGCACTGCTGCTGGTCGGGCACACCCGGACGACGGAGGCGGAGCGTCTCGTCGCGCACGGGTGGCTGCGCGATGTGCGCGCGGCCCGACGTGTGCTGCCGCGCGTGCTGCTGAGTACCCCGCAGGAGCTGGAGCGACCCGCAGCGCAGCGACTGCCGTCCTCCGCCTTCCTCGCGGCTCGGGCCGCCGCCGCCGAGGGACCGGTGCTCATCCAGGTGTCGCGACCGGGATTCGCCCCGTCCCTGGTATGCGCGGACTGCCGCGCGCCCGCGCGCTGCCCGCACTGCGGCGGTCCACTCGGTGCACGTCATCGCGGCGCCGTGCCCGTGTGCGGCTGGTGCGGCCGCGGAGCCGGGGCCTGGACGTGCCCCGCGTGCTCGTCGACGCGTCTGCGGCTGGCCTCGTCCGGCAGCGAACGCACGGCGGACGAGCTCGGTCGCGCGTTCCCCGGCGTGCGCGTGATCGTGGCCGACGGTGCGCACCCGGTCGAGCGCGTGGATGCGCGGCCGGCTCTCGTCGTCGCGACCCGCGGTGCGGAGCCGCTCGCGGAGGGCGGCTACCGCGCCGTGGTGCTGCTCGACGGCGCACGGATGCTGCAGGCGCCCGACCTCCGCGTCGGCGAGTCGTGTCTGCGGTGGTGGTCGAACGCGGCGGCGCTGGCGGCTCCGGGGGCGCCCGTGCACCTGGTCGGTGTGGACGGCGCCGTCGCCAAGGCCCTGGCCACGTGGAACCAGGCGGCGTACGCGCGCACCGAGCTCGAGCACCGCGCTCCGCTGCACATGCCGCCCACGGCGCGCGTGGCTCAGGTCGAGGGCACCGCGGCCGCCGTCGCACGGGCTCTCGAGTCCCTCGGCGCGCTGTCGCTGCCCGCCGACGCGGTGCTCGGGCCGGTCCCGGTCGAGGGGGACGACGTCCCGCCGCGGGTGCGGGCACTCGTGCGCTTCGACTACGGCGCAGGCACGAGGGTGGCGACCACGCTGCGCGCTGCCGTGGTGGCGGAGGCGGTGAACGGGCGGGGGGGCCGTGGCCGCGCGACCCGCAGCGCACTGACCGTGCGTCTCGATATCCTCGATCCAGAGCTCTGACCCTTCCGGAGAACCTTCATGCGTCTCGTCTTCGCCGGCACTCCTGCTGCCGCCGTCCCCACCCTCCGCCGTCTCGCCTCCGAGCACGACATCGCCGCCGTGGTGACGCGCCCGGATGCCCCGCTCGGGCGCAAGCGCGTCCTCACGCCCTCTCCCGTCGCGCAGGCCGCGGCCGAACTCGGTCTCCCGGTGATCCACGCCGCACGACTCGACGACGCGGCGACAGCGGAGGTGACGGCGCTCCAGCCCGAGCTCGGGGTGATCGTCGCGTACGGGGGACTCGTGCGAGAACCACTGCTGTCGGCGCCGACGGCCGGGTGGATCAATCTGCACTTCTCGCTCCTGCCGGCGTGGCGCGGCGCGGCGCCCGTGCAGCGCGCGCTCATCGCGGGGGACGCCGAGCTGGGCGCGAGCGTGTTCCAGCTGGTGCCGGAGCTCGACGCCGGCGACGTGTTCGCGTCGCGCACCGTCGCCGTCCCGCCGACGGCGACGGCCGGGGAGGCCCTCGCGACGCTGGCGCTCGACGGCGCTGAGCTCACCGCCGAGGTCGTCGCGGGGATCGCCGACGGTTCCGCGCGCGCTGTCCCGCAGCAGGGCGAGCCCACGTTCGCCGCCAAGCTGACCCTGGAGGACGGCCTGCTCGACTTCACCCAGCCGCTCGACGCGGTGTATGCCCGGTTCCGCGGTGTCACGCCGGAGCCCGGGGCGCACACGACCGTCGGCGGTCAGCGTCTCAAGATCCTCGCGGCAGAGCCGTCGCCCGACGCGGAGGTGCTGCCCCCCGGGCGCCTGGCCGGGACGAAGAGCGGGGTGCGGATCGGCACCGCCACCGCCCCGCTCACGGTGACGCGGCTGCAGCCCGCTGGCAAGGGCCCGATGAATGCGGCGGACTGGTGGCGCGGGCGGCAGGGAACCGAAGGGGAGGCCGGATCATGACCGACCGGGAACGCCGGAATCCGCCGGCACGGCACGGGACACGGCCGGCGGCCCCGGCACGGGAACACGGACCGCGGCGCACCGTGCAGCCGGCCCGGCGGGTGGCATACGAGGTGCTGCGCGCGGTGTCCGAGTCCGACGCCTATGCGAACCTGGTGCTGCCGTCGGCGATCGCCGATGCCGGGCTGGATGCGCAGGACGCGGCGCTCGCGACCGAGCTCACCTATGGCACGCTGCGACGCCGTGGCACGTACGACGCGGTCATCGCGAACGCCGCCGACCGTGCCGTGGACGCGATCGATCCGGCCGTCCTCGACGCGCTCCGGCTCGCCGTGCATCAGCTCCTTGCGACCAGGGTGGCCTCGCATGCCGCCGTGAACGAGTCGGTGAACCTCGTGGCGACCCACAGCGGTCGCGGGGCGGCGAGCTTCGCCAACGCGGTGCTGCGCCGCATCGCACGGGAGTCGCCCGGTGAGTGGCTGGAGCGCGTGGAGGCCGCTGCCCGGTCCGATGACGAGCGCCTCGCACTGCGGGCCGCCCATCCGGTGTGGGTCATCCGGGCGCTGCGGCGCGCTCTCGCGGCTGAGGGCAGGGGCGAGGAGCTCCCCGCGCTGCTGGAGGCCGACAACGTCTCGCCGGAGGTCACGCTGGTGGCGCTGCCCGGACTCGCCGAGCCGGGGGAGCCGCGGCGACGGTTCGCCCCCACGGCTTTCGCATCCCCGGGCGGAGACCCGCGGCGGGCGGTGACCGCGTCGGACGGTGCGGTCCGCGTGCAGGACGAGGGGTCGCAGCTCGTGGCTCTCGCACTGGCCGAGGCCGCGCCCATCCGCGCGGGGGAGCAGTGGCTCGACCTGTGTGCGGGGCCGGGCGGCAAGACCGCGCTGCTCGCGGCGGTGGCGCGTGAGCACGACGTGACGCTGGAGGCCAACGAGGTGGTGCCGACCAGGGCGAGACTCGTGCGCAAGGCGCTGCGTGCGGTGCCCGGCGACGTCCTCGTGCACGAGCGAGACGGGCGGGAGCTGGCGGCGGAGCGGCCCGGCGCCTTCGACCGTATTCTGGTGGACGCGCCCTGCACCGGGCTGGGTGCGCTGCGCCGCCGCCCTGAGGCCCGGTGGCGGAAGAGCCCTGCCGATGTCGCGGACCTCGTGCCATTGCAGGTCGAGCTGCTGTCGGCGGCCGTCGACGCGCTGGCCCCGGGCGGCATCGTCGCCTACGTGACCTGCTCCCCGCATCTGGCCGAGACGACCGGAGTGGTGCAGGACGTGCTGCGGGACCGGCCGGGCGTGGTCGAGCTTGACGCCCGGCGGGTGATGCAGCAGGTCGCGCGTGCGCCGATGGACCTCGCCGACGAGGGGCGCGCTTCCGGCGGCAGCGTGCAGCTGTGGCCGCACCGCCACGGCACCGACGCCATGTTCCTGGCGCTGCTGCAGCGCACCGACGACACCCCCGAAGGGATGGACTGACCATGGAGCTGCCCCGCGCGCCGCGCATCAACCCGAGCATCCTCGCCGCGGACTTCGTCAACATGCAGGCGGAACTCGCCCGCATCGCGACGGCGGACTTCGCCCACGTGGACGTGATGGACAACCACTTCGTGCCGAACCTCACGTTCGGACCGCAGATGGTGCAGCGCATCCAGGAGACCAGCCCGATCCCGCTCGACGTGCATCTCATGATCACCGACCCCGAGCGGTGGGCGCCCGGGTACGCCGAGCTCGGGGCGGCCAGTGTGACGTTCCACCTGGAGGCGTCCGGGGACCCGATCTCCCTCGCACGGCGACTGCGCGACATCGGCTCCCGGGCAGGGGTCGCGGTCAGGCCGGACACCCCGGTGGAGGGTCTGTTCCCGGTGCTGGACGAGTTCGACCAGATCCTCGTGATGACGGTCGAGCCCGGATTCGGCGGGCAGGGCTTCCGGTCGGAGACGTTGCCGAAACTGCGCGCCCTGGCCGACGAGGCCCGACGCCGTGGCTCCCGCGTGTGGCTGCAGGTGGACGGCGGCATCTCAGACGACACGATCGTGCAGGCGGCCGAGGCGGGGGCCGACACCTTCGTGGCCGGGTCCGCGGTGTACGGCGCGGACGACGTGGAGGCGGCGGTCACCCGGCTCAGGGAGCGCGCGCGAGCCGCTAGCCTGGAAGGGTGAAGACTTTCGATGAGCTGTTCGCCGAGCTCAGCGTCAAGGCCGAGACCCGCCCCGAGGGTTCCGGCACGGTCGCGGAGCTCGACGGCGGCGTGCACACGATCGGCAAGAAGATCGTGGAGGAGGCCGCCGAGGTGTGGATGGCGGCCGAGTACGAGTCCGACGAGGCGGCGGCGGAGGAGATCTCCCAGCTGCTGTACCACCTGCAGGTGATGATGCTCGCGAAGGGCCTCTCGCTGCAGGACGTCTATCGACATCTGTGATGCGCTCCGCTCCCACCCCCTCGATCTGAAAGACGTTCATGCTGCGCATCGCCGTTCCCAACAAGGGCTCGCTCTCCGAGACCGCCGCCGAGATGCTCGCGGAGGCGGGCTACGCCGGCCGCCGCGACCCCAAGACCCTGCACGTCGTCGACGCCGACAACGGCGTCGAGTTCTTCTTCCTCCGTCCCCGTGACATCGCGACCTACGTCGCGTCCGGCGCCCTCGACGTCGGCATCACGGGCCGTGACCTCCTGCTCGACGTGCAGCAGCCCGCGCGCGAGATCGAGCAGCTCGGCTTCGGCGGATCCACCTTCCGCTTCGCCGGCCCTCCTGGTCGCTTCGCTTCGATCGAGGATCTGGAGGGTGTGCGCGTGGCTTCGGCCTACCCCGGGCTCGTCGGCTCCTTCCTGCGCGAGCACGGCGTGGACGCGGAGCTGGTGCAGCTCGACGGCGCCGTCGAGTCGGCCGTGCGTCTCGGCGTGGCCGATGCCGTCGCCGATGTGGTCTCGACGGGCACGACCCTGCGCCAGGCGGGGCTGGAGATCTTCGGTCCCGTCATCCTGGAGTCCGAGGCCGTGCTGATCAGCCGTCCCGGCGATGCGGAGGGCGTCGACACGCTGCTGCGCCGTCTGCGCGGCGTCATGGTGGCCCGCCGGTACGTCCTGCTCGACTACGACCTGCCGACCGAGCTGGTCGACCGCGCGGTGGCCATCGCGCCGGGGCGCGAGTCCGCGACGATCTCACCGCTGCGCGATCCGGCCTGGGTCGCCGTGCGCGTCATGATCCCGCGCCGGCGGGTCAACCAGGTGATGGACGATCTGTATGCGCTGGGCGCCAGGGCGATCCTGGTGACCGCCATCCACGCGGCGAGGCTCTGATGGCGCTCGCGAGCCGCGTGATCCCATGCCTCGACGTGGCCGACGGTCGCGTGGTGAAGGGCGTGAACTTCGAGAATCTGCGTGACATGGGGGACCCGGTCGAGCTCGCGCGGCACTACGCCGCGCAGGGCGCCGATGAGATCACGTTCCTCGACGTCACCGCGACGGTCGACGCGCGTGCGACGACCTACGACGTGGTGCAGCGCACGGCCGAGCAGGTGTTCGTGCCGCTCACGGTCGGCGGGGGAGTGCGCAGTGTGGAGGATGTCGCCCGACTACTGTCGGTCGGCGCCGACAAGGTGGGCGTGAACTCCGCCGCGATCGCGCGCCCGGAGCTGATCGGCGAGATCGCCGACCGCTTCGGAGCGCAGGTGCTGGTGCTGTCGCTGGATGTGAAGCGGGCGGACACCACGCGGTCGGGCTTCGTGGTCACGACCCACGGCGGTCGCACGCAGACCACGCTGGACGCGCTCGACTGGGCGAGGGAGGCCGCTGAGCGCGGTGCGGGCGAGCTGCTGGTCAACTCGATCGATGCCGACGGCACGCGCGACGGCTTCGACCTGGAGCTCGTGCGCCTGATGCGCGAGGCCGCCCCCATCCCCGTGATCGCCTCCGGGGGCGCGGGTCGTGCCACCGACTTCGCCCCGGCCATCAAGGCCGGAGCCGATGCCGTGCTCGCGGCGAGCGTCTTCCACACGGGCGCTCTCACCGTGGGGGACGTGAAGGACGCGCTGCGCGCGGAGGGAGTACTGGTCCGATGAGCGAGACGACGCAGAACGGGGAGTCGCGCGACGTCGAGGAGCGGATCGCTCAGGTCGCCTTCGACGAGCGCGGGCTGACTCCGGTGATCGTGCAGCAGTGGGACACGCGCGAGGTGCTCATGCTCGCCTGGGTCGATGCGGAGGCGCTGCGCCGCACGCTGACCTCGGGAAGGGCGACCTACTGGTCCCGGTCGCGCCAGGAGTACTGGCGCAAGGGCGACACCTCCGGGCACATCCAGGTCGTGCGCGAGGCACGTCTCGACTGCGACGGAGACGCCGTGCTGCTGCTGGTGGATCAGACCGGCCCCGCCTGCCACACCGGCACGCGCACCTGCTTCGACACCACGGACCTCGGCGCGCGCGACGGAGCCGCCGCATGAGCATCGCCAAGCGCGGTCGCGCGCTGTCCGTCTCGGGTTTCCTCCTCGCCGGCGCCATCGGCATCATCTCCTCGACGCAGACCTGGTTCACGGTCGAGCGCGCCGATGCGGGGGAGGCGATCCTCGTTCCCGGAGCGTCGGCGCTGGTGCTGCTCGCTCCGATGAGCCTGACGGTTCTGGCGCTGGGCGCCGCCCTGGCGATCGCCGGTCGTGCCGTGCGGCTCGTGTTCGGCGTGCTCGCCGCCGCAGCCGCGCTGTTCCTCGGCTGGTCCACGCTGCAGCTGCTGGTCGGCGAGCCGTACGCGGCCGTGGCTGCGACGGTGACCGAAGTGACGGGGCTCGCCGGCGACGACGCGGTGCATGAGGTCGCGGCGAGCATCGTGCCGTCGGTCTGGCCGTACATCGCCCTCGTCGCCTGGGCGATCCTGCTCCTGGCGTCCGTGGTCGTCCTGCTGACGTGGCGCGGATGGAAGGCCGGCGGGCGACGGTACCGCACCGAGACGGCGCATGCGGAGACCCACGACGGCCCCGTCGACGCCGTCGATTCGTGGGACGACCTGTCCCGCGGAACAGATCCCACGCGCTGACCCCGATAGACTGAACACATCGCACGTCGTCCCCGGAGGAGAACATGACCAACCCGATCGCCGACCCCGGCCACGGACACTCGCCTGCGGCCTGGACCGCCGTCGTGATCATGCTCGTCGGCTTCACCGCCGGCACCATCGCGTTCTGCTTCGAGCAGCCGACGCTCGTGTGGATCTCGGCCGCCCTGATCCCGATCGGAGCCATCGTCGGCTGGGCGCTCGCGAAGGCGGGCTACGGCGTGAAGGGCCCGAAGTACTCTCCGAAGGCCCACTAATGGTGCTCGCCGACCTGACGGCCGGCGCTGTCGCAGACGCCGAGCGTCGTTCCCTCTCCCGCCCGCTCGACGTCGTGGAACGGGAAGCCCTCGCGCGCCCCGCCGCGAAGGACGCACTGTCGTTCCTCGCTCCCGCCGAGCGCGTGAAGATCATCGCGGAGGTCAAGCGGGCGAGCCCCTCCCGTGGTGCTCTCGCCGAGATCCCGGATCCCGCGCATCAGGCCTCGCTGTACGAACAGGGTGGCGCCTCGGCGATCAGCGTCCTCACGGAGGAGCGCCGCTTCGGCGGCAGCCTGTCCGACCTGGAAGCCGTGACCGCACGCGTGTCGCTGCCCGTACTCCGCAAGGACTTCATCGCCACGCGCTACCAGGTGCTCGAGGCGCGGGCGGCCGGCGCCGACCTCGTGCTGCTGATCGTGGCCGGCCTCGAGCCCGCGGTGCTGCGCGACCTGTACGGCTTCATCCTCGAACTCGGCATGACGCCGCTCGTCGAGACCCACTCCGCCGAGGAGCTGGAGGCCGCGATCGACCTCGGTGCCGACCTGATCGGTGTGAACGCGCGCGACCTGAAGACCCTCGAACTGGACCGCAACCTGTTCGGCCGTCTCGTCGAGCGCATCCCCGCGTCGGCGATCAAGATCGCGGAGTCCGCGGTGCTTACTCCCGCCGATGTCGCGCATTATCGATCGGCGGGCGCCGATGTGGTGCTGATCGGCGAGGCGCTCGTGACCGGCGACCCCGTGGCCACCCTCAAGACCTTCCTGGAGGCGTCGTGAGCCTGCGAGACCAGCACGGACCCTACTTCGGCGAGTTCGGCGGGCGCTACATGCCCGAGTCGCTGATCGCGGCGATCGACGAACTGACCGTGGCGTATCAGGAGGCGATCGTCGACCCGGCGTTCCGTGACGAGCTGGCGCACCTGCTCAGCTCCTACGCGGGGCGCCCCTCCGCGCTCACCGAGGTCCCGCGGTTCGCCGAGCATGCCGGCGGCGCTCGGGTCTTCCTCAAGCGCGAGGATCTGAACCACACCGGCTCGCACAAGATCAACAACGTGCTGGGCCAGGCGCTCCTCACGAAGCGTCTCGGCAAGACGCGCGTGATCGCGGAGACGGGCGCGGGCCAGCACGGCGTCGCGACCGCCACGGCGGCCGCCCTGTTCGGCCTCGACTGCACGATCTACATGGGCGAGGTCGACACCGAACGACAGGCGCTCAACGTCGCCAGGATGCGGCTGCTGGGTGCGGAGGTCGTCCCTGTGACCTCCGGATCGCGCACGCTGAAGGACGCGATCAACGACGCCTACCGCGACTGGGTCGCCTCGGTCGAGACGACCAACTACATCTTCGGGACGGCGGCCGGTCCGCACCCGTTCCCCGCGATGGTCCGCGACTTCCAGAAGATCATCGGGGAAGAGGCCCGCGCGCAGCTCCTCGACGAGGTCGGGCGGCTGCCGGATGCGGTGTTCGCGTGTGTGGGCGGCGGCTCGAACGCGATCGGCATGTTCGACGCCTTCCTCGACGACGAGGGCGTGAGGCTCTACGGCGTCGAGGCGGCGGGCGACGGCGTCGACACCGACAAGCACGCCGCCTCGATCGAGCGCGGACGCCCCGGTGTGCTGCACGGCGCCAAGACCTACGTCCTGCAGGACGAGGACGGGCAGACCGTGGAGTCGCACTCGATCTCCGCGGGACTCGATTACCCGGGCGTCGGCCCCGAGCACTCGTGGCTCGCCGACATCGGCAGGGCCGAGTACATCCCGGCCACCGACGACGAAGCCATGCAGGCGCTGCGACTGCTCAGCCGAACGGAGGGCATCATCCCCGCGGTGGAGTCCGCGCACGCCCTGGCGGGGGCCCTCCGCATCGGCCGCGAGCTCGGGCCGGATGCCGTGCTGGCCATCTGCCTCTCCGGTCGCGGCGACAAGGACATGGACACGGCCGCGCGCTACTTCGAGCTCTACGACGCGTCGGCCCTCGCGCACGACGCCTCCGCCGAGAGCGAGGCCGAGGAAGCGGCGTCGAAGGGGGAGCCGCAGCGATGAGCCGTGTCGAACAGGCCATCCAGAAGGCGCACGACGCGGGCCGCAGCGCCTTCGTCGGGTACCTCCCGGTCGGTTTCCCGGACCTTCAGACCAGCATCGGTGCCGCCGTGGCGCTCGCGGAGAACGGCGTGGACATCATCGAGCTCGGGCCGCCCTACAGCGACCCGGTGATGGACGGCGCGATCATCCAGGAGGCGACCACCGCGGCCCTCGCCGCCGGGTTCCGGATGAAGGACCTGTTCACGGCCATCCGCGCCATCACCGCGAAGACCGACGTCCCCGTGCTCGTGATGACCTACTGGAACCCGGTGCTGCAGTACGGCGTCGACCGCTACGCCGACGACCTGCTCGCCGCGGGCGGCGCGGGACTGATCACTCCGGACATCACGCCCGACGCCGCGGGGGAGTGGATCGCCGCGAGCGAGCGCACCGGCCTCGACCGGATCTTCCTCGCCGCGCCCACCTCGTCCGACGAGCGGCTCGACCTCGTGGTGAAGTCCTCGACGGGCTTCGTCTACACCGTGTCGACCATGGGCATCACGGGGGAGCGCGCCGAACTCGACCGCGCCGCCCGCACCCTGGTCGGCCGTCTCCGCGCGCACGGGGCGGCCCGCGCCTGCGTCGGCATCGGCATCTCCACGGCCGCGCAGATCGCCGGCGTCTCCGAGTATGCGGACGGCGCGATCGTCGGCACCGCGCTCGTCCGCGCCCTCCGCGACGGCGGCGTCCCCGCTCTCGCCGAGGTCACCCGAACCCTGGCCTCCGGCACGTCGTCGGTGCGCCCCGTCCCCGAGAACTAGAATCGCACTCATGTCCCTCGCGCTCCCCAGCACCGTCACCGGCGTGCTCGCCAGCATCCCGAGCCCGCCCGTCGCCTACATCGACCTGGGCCCGGTCCGGATCCACTTCTACGCGCTCTGCATCATCGCCGGCATCATCGCCGCCGTGCTGCTGACCAACCACCGCCTCACCAAGCGCGGTGCGGAGCCGTGGGTCGTGATCGACATCTCGATCCTGGCGGTGCCGCTGGCCATCATCGGCGCGCGCATCTTCCACGTGCTGACGCACCCGAACTTCTACTTCGGGGAGGGCAAGAACACCTGGAACCCCTTCGAGCCCGGCTCCGTGTGGGCGATCTGGGAGGGCGGCATCGCGATCTTCGGCGCGCTCATCGGCGGTGCGGTCGGCGCCTATCTCGGCTGCCGCTGGACCGGCATCCGGTTCTGGACGTTCGCCGACGCCCTGGCACCGGGCCTGCTGCTGGCGCAGGCGATGGGCCGCTTCGGCAACTGGTTCAACCACGAGCTCTACGGCCTGCCGACCGACCTGCCGTGGGGCCTGGAGATCCCGGCGACCTACCCCTGGAACGGGCAGCCGAACACGGCGCTTCCCCCCGGGCTTCCAGAGGGCACGCTGTTCCACCCGACGTTCCTGTACGAGGTGCTGTGGAACGGCCTCGGCGTGATCGTGCTGCTGTGGCTCGGCCGCAAGCTCTTCTTCCAGTGGGGCCGCCTGTTCGCGATCTACCTGATCTGGTACTCCGCAGGCAGGATCCTGTGGGAGTCGATCCGCATCGACCCGAGCGAGGTCATCCTCGGGCTGCGCAGCAACGTGTGGGCCGCCATCATCGGCGTGATCGTCGGACTCGTCATCCTCGTGGTCCAGACCCGACGCCACCCGGGTCTCGAGCCCTCGCCGTACCAGCCCGGCCGCGGCCGGAAGGACCTGGACGCTGATGTACAATCGCAGGACAATCCCTCTGATTTCGTGGACGTGAGCGAGCCTCCGGCCGACGAGGTCACCGCAGGAGCCACTGCCACAAGCGCTGCTCCCTCGAGCGAGGACGGCTCTCGATAACGCCGCCTCCGGCGGGAGAACCATTGCACTGAACGAGCGGGCCGACGACGTCCCCGGGTTTCACCGAAGATCTGAGGACGGTAACTGGTGTACTTCCAGCCCCCTTACGGCGCCTCCGGCGCTTACCCCCCGAAGCAGGGCATGTACAACCCGGCGTTCGAGAAGGACGCCTGCGGCCTGGCCATGGTCGCAACGCTGCGCGGCGAAGCCGGGCACGACATCATCGCGCTGGCCCTCGAGGCCCTGCGCAACCTGGAGCACCGCGGGGCCATCGGCTCGGACGCGGGCACAGGAGACGGGGCCGGCATCCTCACCCAGATGCCGGACGCCTTCCTCCGCGCGGTCACCGGCTTCGAACTGCCGCCCGTGGGGGAGTACGCCGCCGGACTGGCCTTCCTGCCTCGCGATTCGAGCGAGCGCCGCCAGCAGAAGGCAGGCATCGAGCAGATCGCCCGCGCCGAGGGACTCCGGGTCCTGGGCTGGCGCGAGGTCCCCACCGCGAACGAGAACCTCGGCAAGCTGGCCGATGAGGCCCGCCCCGCGTTCGAGCAGCTCTTCGTGAGCGCCGGCGGGGCCACGCACGCCGACGCGCCGCTCACCGGCATCGCCCTCGACCGCGTCGCCTATCGCCTGCGCAAGCGCGCCGGGCATGAGCTGGGCGCCTACTTCGTGTCCCTGTCCAGCCGCACGCTCGGCTACAAGGGCATGGTCACGACGCTGCAGCTGGAGCCGTTCTACCCCGACCTGCAGGACGAGCGCTTCGCCTCCGAGCTCGCGGTCGTGCACTCGCGCTACTCGACCAACACGTTCCCGTCCTGGCCGCTCGCGCAGCCGCTGCGCATGCTCGCACACAACGGCGAGATCAACACCGTCGGCGGGAACCGCAACTGGATGCGCGCCCGGCAGTCGCAGCTGGAGTCCGAGCTGCTGGGGGACATCGCCCCGCTGCTGCCGATCTGCACCGACGGCGCGAGCGACTCGGCGTCCTTCGACGAGGTGCTGGAGCTGCTGACGCTGACCGGGCGCAGCCTGCCGCACGCCATCATGATGATGGTGCCCGAGGCGTACGAGAAGCAGGCCGACATCTCGCCGGAGCTGCGCGCGTTCTACGAGTACCACGCGAATCAGATGGAGCCGTGGGACGGCCCGGCCGCCCTCATCTTCACGGACGGCACCCTGGTCGGCGCGACGCTCGACCGCAACGGACTCCGCCCCGGTCGATGGACCGAGACGACCGACGGCCTCGTGGTGATCGGCTCCGAGACCGGCGTGCTGCACTTCGAGCCCGAGCGCATCAAGCGCCGCGGCCGCCTGCAGCCCGGCAAGATGTTCCTCGTCGACACCGCCGAGCAGCGCATCGTGGAGGACGAGGAGATCAAGCACGACCTCGCGACGCTGCACCCGTGGCAGGAGTGGCTCGACGCGGGCGCCGTCCGCCTGGCCGACCTTCCCGAGCGCGAGCACATCGTGCACCCGCCGGCGTCGATCACCCGACGCCAGCGCACGTTCGGCTACACCGAGGAGGAGGTGCGGATCCTCCTCACGCCCATGGGTCAGACGGGCGTGGAGCCGCTGGGTGCCATGGGCTCGGACACCCCGATCGCGGTACTCAGCAAGCGGCCTCGCCTGCTGTTCGACTACTTCACCCAGCAGTTCGCGCAGGTCACGAATCCGCCGCTGGACTCCATCCGCGAAGAGGTCGTCACGAGCCTCAAGCTCGGCCTCGGTCCCGAGGTCAACCTGCTCAGCTGGGGTCCCGAGCACACGCGTACGGTGTCGCTGGACTTCCCGGTGATCGACAACGACGAGCTCGCGAAGATCCGGCACATCGACAAGGCCCTGCCCGGGCGCTCGAGCGCCACGATCCGCGGTCTGTACCACTTCGACGCCGGCCCCCACACGCTCGCGGAGCGCCTGACGGAGATGTGCGCCGAGGTCGACGAGGCCATCGCGAACGGGGCCGAGTTCATCATCCTGTCCGACCGCGACTCGAATAAAGACCTCACCCCGATCCCGTCGCTGCTCATGGTGTCGGCCATCCACCACCACCTCATCCGTCGCGAGAACCGGATGAAGGTCGGCCTGATCGTCGAGGCCGGAGACGTGCGCGAGGTGCACCACGTCGCCACCCTCATCGGCTACGGCGCCTCGGCGATCAACCCGTACCTCGCCATGGAGACCGTCGAGCACCTGGTGCGCACGGGCTACATCACCGGCATCACGCCGGAGAAGGCCGTCAAGAACCTGATCTACGCGCTCGGCAAGGGTGTGCTGAAGATCATGTCGAAGATGGGCATCTCGACGGTGTCGTCCTATGCGGGCGCCCAGGTGTTCGAGGCGGTCGGGCTCAGCCAGGAGTTCATCGACTCCTACTTCACCCGCACCGAGTCGAAGCTCGGCGGCATCGGCATCGAGGAGATCTTCGCCGAGAACCAGGCCCGCCACGACTACGCCTACCCGGAGGACGCTGCGGCCAGGGCGCACGAGCGGCTGTGGACCGGCGGCGAGTACCAGTGGCGTCGCGACGGCTCGCCGCACCTGTTCAACCCCGAGACGGTGTTCAAGCTGCAGCACTCCACGCGCACGCGCCGCTACGACATCTTCCGCGAGTACACGAAGCTCGTCGATGACCAGGCCGCGGAGCTCAAGACGCTGCGCGGGCTGTTCACGCTGCGCACCGGCACCCGCAAGCCGGTTCCGCTGGACGAGGTCGAGCCGGTGTCCGCGATCGTGAAGCGCTTCTCGACGGGCGCGATGAGCTACGGCTCCATCTCCAAGGAGGCGCACGAGACCCTGGCGATCGCCATGAACCGGATCGGCGCGAAGTCGAACACGGGTGAGGGCGGCGAGGATCCGGATCGGCTCGTCGACCCCGAGCGTCGCAGCGCGATCAAGCAGGTCGCCTCGGGGCGCTTCGGCGTGACGAGCCTGTACCTCACCGAGGCGGACGACATCCAGATCAAGCTCGCCCAGGGCGCCAAGCCCGGAGAGGGCGGTCAGCTCCCGCCGACGAAGGTGTACCCGTGGGTCGCCCGCACCCGGCACGCGACGGCCGGTGTGGGCCTGATCTCCCCGCCGCCGCACCACGACATCTACTCGATCGAGGACCTCAAGCAGCTCATCTTCGACCTGAAGCGGGCGAACCCCGAGGCGCGCATCCACACGAAGCTGGTCAGCCAGTCGGGCATCGGCGCGGTCTCGGCCGGTGTGGCGAAGGCCCTCAGCGACGTGATCCTCGTGTCGGGGCACGACGGCGGGACGGGCGCGAGCCCGCTGAACTCGCTCAAGCATGCGGGCACCCCGTGGGAGCTGGGCCTGGCCGAGACGCAGCAGACGCTGATGCTCAACGGCATGCGCGACCGCGTGGTCGTGCAGGTCGACGGCCAGCTGAAGACCGGCCGCGACGTCATCATCGGCGCGCTGCTCGGCGCGGAGGAGTTCGGCTTCGCGACCGCCCCCCTCGTGGTGAGCGGCTGCATCATGATGCGCGTCTGCCACCTGGACACCTGCCCGGTGGGCGTCGCGACGCAGAACCCTGTGCTCCGTGACCGCTTCACGGGCAAGCCGGAGTTCGTGGTGAACTTCATGGAGTTCATCGCGGAGGAGGTGCGTGAGCTGCTCGCCGAGCTGGGCTACCGTTCCCTCGACGAGATCGTCGGCCGCACCGAGCTGCTGGAGACCAACGCGGCCATCGCGCACTGGAAGGCGGAGGGGCTCGACCTCAGTCCCGTGCTGGAGGGCCCGGCGTTCCCGGCGGGCGAGCCGCGCCGCAGCGGCCGCACCCAGGACCACGAGCTCGACAAGCACTTCGACGTGCAGCTGATCGACATCGCGAAGAACGCGCTGCTCAACGGCGAACCCGTCGTGGTCGAGCTGCCCATAGCGAACACCGAGCGCGCGGTCGGCACCATGCTCGGCCATCAGGTGACCTCGCGCCACGGCGCCACCGGGCTGCCGAAGGAGACCATCGACGTCACCCTCACGGGCACGGCGGGGCAGTCGCTCGGCGCGTTCCTTCCGCCGGGGATCATCCTGCGGCTCGAAGGCGACGCGAACGACTACGTCGGCAAGGGCCTGTCCGGCGGCGACATCACGATCCGCCCGCCGCGGGCGTCGTCGATCGCCCCGCACGAGAACGTGATCGCGGGCAATGTGATCGGCTACGGCGCGACCTCGGGCACCATGTTCATCTCGGGCGTGGTGGGAGAGCGGTTCCTGGTGCGCAATTCCGGAGCCACGGCGGTCGTCGAGGGCGTCGGCGACCACGCTCTCGAGTACATGACCGGCGGACTTGCCGTGATCCTCGGTCCGACGGGGCGCAACCTCGGAGCCGGGATGTCGGGCGGCGTCGCCTATGTGCACGCGCTCGACACGGCGAAGGTCAACGCGCAGTCGCTCGGCAGCGGTGAGCTTCGCCTCGAACCGCTCGACCGCGCCGATCTGGAGGTGCTGCGCGGGCTGCTCGTCGAGCATGTCGAGCGCACGGCCTCTCCGCGCGCCGCGGCTCTGCTGGAGGACTTCGACGCCGCCGCGGCCGAGTTCGTGAAGGTGCTCCCGCGTGACTTCGCCGCCGTGCGGAGCATGCGCGAGGAGGCACTGGCCGAGGGGATCGACCCCGACGGCGACATCGTCTGGAACCGCATCCTGGAGGTGACCGGTGGCTGATCCCAAAGGCTTTCTGAAGGTGACCGAGCGGGAACTCCCCGCACGCCGTCCGGTGCCGGTGCGCATCATGGACTGGAAAGAGGTCTACGAACCCGGTGACAAGGCGGTGCTGCGTCGCCAGGCCGGTCGCTGCATGGACTGCGGCGTGCCGTTCTGCCACTCGGGCTGCCCACTGGGCAACCTCATCCCGGAGTGGAACGACCTGACGTGGCGCGGCGAGGGTCGCGCGGCGATCGAGCGCCTGCACGCCACGAACAACTTCCCGGAGTTCACCGGACGGCTGTGCCCTGCGCCCTGCGAGAGCTCGTGTGTGCTCGGCATCAACCAGCCGGCCGTGACGATCAAGCAGATCGAGGTCTCCATCATCGACGAGGCCTTCGCGAAGGGCTGGGTCGAGCCGGAGCCGCCGGAGCGTCTGACCGGCAAGACCGTCGCCGTGGTCGGATCGGGTCCTGCGGGCCTCGCGGCCGCGCAGCAGCTGACCCGCGCGGGGCACACAGTCGCCGTCTTCGAGCGCGATGACCGGATCGGCGGGCTGCTGCGCTACGGCATCCCCGACTTCAAGATGGAGAAGTCCCAGCTGGAGACCCGTCTGCGCCAGATGCAGGAGGAGGGGACGAGGTTCCGCGCCGGCGTCGAGATCGGCAAGGACATCTCCTGGGCGGACCTCAGGGCAAGGTACGACGCGGTCGTGATCGCGACCGGCGCCACCGTGCCCCGTGACCTGCCCATTCCCGGCCGCGACCTCGACGGCGTGCACTTCGCGATGGAGTACCTCGTGGAGTCCAACCACGCCGTCGCGGGCGACAAGGTCGCCGACCAGATCACCGCCGAGGGCAAGCACGTGATCGTGATCGGCGGTGGCGACACCGGTGCGGACTGCATCGGCACCGCGCACCGTCAGGGCGCCCTCAGCGTCACCAACCTCGCGATCGGCACGCAGCCGGGCACTACGCGGCCGGACCACCAGCCGTGGCCGATGATGCCGACCCTGTTCGAGGTGTCGTCCGCGCACGAGGAGGGCGGCGAGCGGGTGTTCCTGGCGTCGACCGTGGAGTTCCTCTCGAACGAGGTGGGGGAGGTGCGGGCGCTGCGCGTGGCCGAGACCGAGTACCTCGACGGCCGGCGCGTGCCCAAGAGCGGCACGGAGCGGGAGATCCCCGCCGATCTGGTGCTGATCGCGATGGGCTTCACCGGTCCCGAGCAGGACGGCTATACGGAGGACACCCGTCCGCAGGTGACCGACCGCGGGGCGTTCCAGCGCGACGGCAGCTACGAGTCCTCCATCCCGGGCGTCTTCGTGGCCGGTGACGCCGGTCGCGGGCAGTCGCTGATCGTGTGGGCGATCGCGGAGGGCCGTGCGGCGGCCGCGAACGTCGACCGCTTCCTCATGGGGACCACCGTGCTTCCCGAGCCGGTGCGACCGAGCGATGTCGCGATCGGACTCCAGCCCGCGTAGGCTGGGGCAGGCATCGTCGCCCGAACGTTCATCCCCCACTTCTATTCTGGAGAGTTCATTGAGACGCGCGAAAATCGTCGCCACCCTGGGCCCCGCCACTTCCACGTATGAGACGGTGCGTGCACTGATCGACGCCGGTGTGGACGTGGCCCGACTGAACCTCAGCCACGGCGACTACTCCGTGCATGAGAACAACTACGCGAACGTGCGTCGCGCCGCGGAGGACTCCGGTCGCGCCGTGGCGATCCTGGTCGACCTGCAGGGTCCGAAGATCCGCCTCGGACGGTTCGAGGACGGGCCGTACGAGCTCGCCAAGGGCGACATCTTCAAGATCACCACCGAGGACATCATCGGCAACAGGGAGATCTGCGGCACCACCTTCAAGGGCCTGCCGAACGACGTCAAGCCCGGCGACTTCCTGCTGATCGACGACGGCAAGGTCCGTGTCGAGGTGGTCGAGACCGACGGCGTGACGGTCACTACGCGCGTCGTCGTCGCGGGAGCGGTGTCGAACAACAAGGGCATCAACCTGCCCGGCGTCGCCGTGAACGTCCCTGCTCTGAGCGAGAAGGACGAGGACGACCTCCGCTGGGGTCTGCGCACCGGCGCCGACCTCATCGCGCTGTCGTTCGTGCGCAACGCCGCCGACGTCACCCGCGTGCACGAGATCATGGCGGAGGAGGGCGTGCGCGTCCCCGTGATCGCCAAGATCGAGAAGCCGCAGGCGGTCGACGCGCTGGAGGAGATCGTCGACGCGTTCGACGGCATCATGGTCGCCCGCGGCGACCTCGGCGTCGAGCTGCCGTTGGAGGCCGTCCCGATCGTGCAGAAGCGCGCGGTGGAGCTCGCCCGTCGCAACGCGAAGCCCGTGATCGTGGCGACCCAGATGCTGGAGTCGATGATCAACAGCCCCGTTCCGACGCGCGCCGAGACCTCCGACGTCGCGAACGCCGTCCTCGACGGCGCCGACGCGGTGATGCTCTCCGGTGAGACCAGTGTGGGTGACTACCCGGTCGTGGTCGTGGAGACCATGGCGCGGATCATCGAGTCGACCGAGGAGCACGGCCTGGAGCGCATCCTGCCGCTCACCACGAAGCCGCGCACGCAGGGTGGGGCGATCACTCTCGCCGCGCTCGAGGTGGCCGAGTTCGTCGACGCCAAGTTCCTGTGCGTCTTCACGCAGTCCGGTGACTCCGCCCGCCGCCTCTCGCGTCTGCGTTCGCGCATCCCGATGCTGGCGTTCACGCCGGAGCCGAGCATCCGCCGCCGCATGGCGCTGACGTGGGGCCTTCGCTCGACGCTCGTGGACATGGTGCAGCACACCGACCTGATGTACCACCAGGTCGACGAGTACCTGCTGGAGAACGGACTGGCCGTCGAGGGCGACAAGGTGGTCGTGATCTCCGGTTCTCCTCCCGGCATCGTGGGTTCGACCAACGACCTGCGCGTGCACAAGGTCGGCGACGCCATGCGCGGCGCCGCGCCGATCTACAAGGCCGGCGTCTGACGCAGAGCGTTCCGAGAGGGGGTGGGGCTTCGGCTCCACCCCTTCTCGCATGGGGCGCCCTCACGTCAACCCTCTGCTCCGGGCGTCGCCTCGGGGCTAGCGTGTGCAGCATGGTCTCCCGTCGCCGTCTGGTCCTCACCTCGGGGCTGACCTTCCGCGTGCTCGACACCCCGCGCCCGTCCGGCGATTCCGGGCCGACTGTCGTGCTGGTCCACGGGATCGGGATGTCGCACCGCTATCTCTCCCGGCTCCACGCGGTGCTCGCGGAGCACACCCGCGTCGTCTCGATCGACCTCCCTGGTTTCGGCGGACTGCCGAAACCGCCGTACGACCTGTCGGTGGAGCGGATGAGCCGTGCCCTCGGGGCCGTGATCGCCACCCTCGGCGACGATCGCGTCGTGCTGGTCGGCCACTCGATGGGGGCGCAGTGGGCGGTGGAGACGGCGCTGCAGCATCCGGAGCTGGTCCGTGCTGTCGTCCCGATCGGGCCGGTGGTCGACGCCCGGCATCGCACTCTCACCGCGCAGGCGCGAGCACTCGCGGTGGACACCCTGGGCGAGACTCCGGCGATCAACGCGATCGTCTTCACCGACTACCTGCGCTGCGGGGTCCGCTGGTACCTGCGGCAGGCGCGGCACATGATTGCGTATCCGCTCGAGGAGCGCATCGCGCTGCTCGCGGTGCCCGTGCTCGTGCTCCGCGGAGGCGCGGATCCCGTGGCGGGTCGAGCGTGGTGTCGCCGGCTCCGGGATGCCGCAACGGTCGCGCGACTCGTCGAAGTCCCCGGCCGTCATCACGTGGTGCAGCAGTCGGCGCCTCGGGCTGTCGCGGATGCGATCCTCGTGCACACGGCAGGACCGTGGCCGACGCGGACCGGTGCGGAGCAGTCCAGGGGAGGGAGTGTGCCATCGACGCCCTGAAGCGACTCGGGTGGTGGGCCGCCGACTACGCGTACGCGGGGTTCTGGCAGGTCCGGTCGTTCTTCGGGCGCTCCGACCCCGCGGGCTTCGCCACGGGTGCGGGTGTCCCCATCGTGGTGCTGGCCGGCGTGTACGAGACGTGGCGCTTCCTCGAGCCGCTGGTCGTGGCACTCCACGACCGCGGGCACCCCGTGTACGTCGTGGACGCCCTCCGCCGCAATCGCTTCCCCGTGGTGGACGAGGCGCAGCAGATCGCGGCGTTCCTGCGGGAGCGCGACCTGTCGGGCGTGATCCTCGTCGCGCACAGCAAGGGCGGACTCGCCGGCAAGCTCGCGATGACGGCCGCGGAGGGGTGGCGGATCCGCTCGATGCTCGCGGTGGCGACGCCGTTCGGCGGCTCGCGCTATGCGCGACGGATGCCGGGCAGGGTGCTGCGGGCCTTCGCGCCGGACGATCCGTCGATCGTGGCTCTGGCGCGCGAGATCGAGGTGAACGCGCGGATCGTGTCGGTGTACGCCGAGTTCGATCCGCACATCCCGGAGGGGAGCGAGCTGCCGGGCGCGAAGAACGTGGTGCTCGGCACGGGCGGCCACTTCCGGATCCTCGCGCACCCGCGCGTGCTGGCAGAGCTCGCTGTCCTCGCGGAGAGCTGACGGCAGAGAGCGGGGAGGCGAGGGACGGAACCCGTCGCTCGCCACGGGGTGCCGGCGGTGGGACTCGAACCCACACGCCCTCTCGGACAAAGCATTTTGAGTGCTCCGCGTCTGCCATTCCGCCACGCCGGCTCGTGTGTCGCGACTACGACTGTAGCGCAGCGCACGGCCAGTTCCCCGCGCAGGGGCGCCCCTCGACCGGCGGTGGGGACCTCTCCGTTAGGATGGTGGGGTGACCGAGCAAGAACAGGCTGAGCAGCCCACGGCATCCGCACCCCGACGCGTCGTCGTCGCCGAAGACGAGTCGCTGATCCGTCTCGACATCGTCGAGATCCTCCGCGACAACGGCTTCGATGTCGTCGGAGAGGCCGGCGACGGGGAGACCGCTGTCGCCCTCGCGACCGAGCTGCGTCCCGACCTCGTCATCATGGACGTGAAGATGCCCCAGCTCGACGGCATCAGCGCGGCCGAGAAGCTGCACAAGGGCAACATCGCTCCCGTCGTGCTGCTCACCGCGTTCAGCCAGAAGGAGCTCGTGGAGCGGGCGAGCGAGGCGGGGGCACTGGCCTACGTCGTGAAGCCGTTCACCCCGAACGACCTCCTCCCCGCGATCGAGATCGCGCTGGCCCGCCACGAGCAGATCATCACGCTCGAGGCCGAGGTCGCCGATATGGTCGAGCGCTTCGAGACCCGCAAGCTGGTCGACCGCGCGAAGGGCCTCCTCAACGAGAAGATGGGGCTGAGCGAGCCCGAGGCCTTCCGCTGGATCCAGAAGGCGTCGATGGACCGCCGCCTCACGATGCAGGATGTGGCCAAGGCGATCATCGAGCAGCTCGCGCCCAAGAAGTAGCGGCTCCCGTGCTCCGGCTCGACGCAGACCACGTGCTGCGGCCGGTGCGCGCAGGAGACGGGCCGGGCCTCGCCGCGGCCTACCGTGCCAATCGTGCGCACCTCGCGCCGTGGGAGCCGTTGCGGGATGACGTCTTCTTCACCGACGCCTGGCAGGAGCGCCTCGCGGCTCAGTGCGTGGCCGAGGCCGAGGCGGGACGGAGTGCGCGGTTCGTGGTGGTCTCCGAAGAGGACGAGGCGATCCGCGGCCGCGTGAACCTGAACAACATCGTGCGGGGCGCGTTCTGGAGTGCCGATCTCGGCTACTGGATCGACGCGGCTCGCACCCGGCGGGGGCTCGCCCGACGCGCGGTGGCCGCGGTCGCCGACCTCGCGCAGCACGACCTCGGCCTTCATCGGCTGCAGGCATCGACACTCCTGGGCAACGTGGCGTCGCAGCGCGTGCTCGCCGGTCTCGGCTTCGAGCGCATCGGGCTCGCGCCCCGCTACCTGCGCATCGCGGGGGAGTGGCAGGACCACCTGCTGTTCCAGCTGCTGCTGGAGGAGCCGCTCAGCGCCCGGCGGGAGCGTCCTTGATCATGTTGGTGATGCGGATCGTGGAACAGCGACGCCCCTGATCGTCCGTCACGACGATCTCGTGCACGGTGATGCTCCGGCCGAGGTGCACCGGAGTGCACACGCCGGTCACGATGCCGGAGGTGGCGGAGCGGGTGTGCGTCGCGTTGATGTCCACGCCGACGGCGATCCGGCCGGCGCCGGCGTGCAGGTTCGCAGCCATGGAGCCCAGGGACTCGCCGAGCACCACGTAGGCGCCGCCGTGCATGAGGCCGACCGGCTGGGTGTTCCCCTCCACCGGCATGGTGGCGACGCAGCGGTCGATGCCGAACTCCAGGAACTCCATGCCCATCTTCTCGGCCAGTGCTCCCATACCGCGGGCTGCCGCCCACTCGAGCCCTTCGCTGGTCGCGACCTCGCTCATGCATCCTCCTCTGCGGGTGTCCGTGCTCCTCGTTAGGCTGACAGGGTGACGGACTCCGCAAAGCCTACCCTCATGGTCGTCGACGGCCATTCGCTCGCCTACCGCGCATTCTTCGCGCTCCCTGTCGACAACTTCACGACGAAGGACAACCAGCACACGAACGCCATCTACGGCTTCCTGTCGATGCTGGTCAACCTCATCAAGGCCGAGCAGCCGACGCACATGGCCATCGCCTTCGACACGTCCCGGCACTCGTTCCGCACCGACGAGTACCCGGAGTACAAGGCCACGCGGTCCGAGACGCCGCAGGAGTTCAAGGGGCAGATCCCGCTGCTGCAGGACTGCCTGGCCGCCATGTCCATCCCCGTACTCACCCAGGAGGGCATCGAGGCCGACGACATCCTGGCCACGCTCTCCACCCAGGGAGCCGCGCAAGGCTACGACGTGCTCGTCGTCTCGGGGGATCGCGACACCATCCAGCTCGTGAACGACGAGGTCACGCTGCTCTACCCGTCCGTGCAGGGCGTTTCCCAGCTGAAGCGCTACGACCCGGCCACGGTGCAGGAGCGCTACGGCGTGCGCCCGGAGCAGTATCCGGACATCGCCGCACTGGTCGGCGAGACCAGCGACAACCTGCCGGGTGTGCCGAAGGTGGGCGAGAAGACGGCGGTCAAGTGGCTCACGCAGTTCGGCTCGCTCGACGAGCTGCTGGAGCGGGCCGACGAGATCAAGGGCGTCGTGGGCGGCAACCTCCGCGAGCACATCGAGGACGTCCGCCGCAATCGCAAGCTCAACCGTCTCCTCACGGATGTCGAGCTGCCGGTCGCTCCCGCCGATCTCGCCGTCACCCCGATCGACGCGGAGGCCGTGCGCGACATCTTCGCGCGGCTCGAGTTCCGCACGCTGCTGCCGCGCGTGTTCGAGGCCGTGGGTGCGGGTGAAGTGGCCGACGACCCCGCTGCCGTGGTCGAGATGCCCGTTCCCGTCGAGGTGTCGGCGGCCGACTTCGCCTCCTGGGCCTCCGCGCAGACCGACGACGTCGCGCTGCGCCTCACCCTCCAGTCGGGCGCGCCGCTGCGCCTCGGCGCCGCCACCGCCTCCGAGCTGCGCGAACTCGACTGGAGCGACGCCACGGCCGAGGTTCTGCGCGGCTGGCTCGAGTCGGATGCGCCGAAGGCGCTGCACGATGCGAAGCCCCAGCTGAAGGCACTCCGGCGGCACGGCGTGCGTCTGGGCGGCCTCGTCTACGACACCAGCCTCGCGGGCTGGCTGCTCCGCCCGAGCTTCCCCGACAAGACGCTGTCCGACCTCGTCCAGCGCTACCTGGGCGAGAAGCTGCCCGAGGCCGACCCCTCGCAGCTGGTACCGGAGACCGAGGGTGCCACCCCCTCGCAGGAGGCGTGGTTCGTCCGACGGGTCGCCGAGGCGCTGCGCGCGGACCTGCCCGAATCCGTCGACACCGTGCTGCGGGACATCGAGCTGCCCACGCTGCGCGCGCTGGCCGACATGGAGCTCGCGGGCGTCGCCGTCTCGCACGAGGTGCTCTCCACGTTCTCGGGTGAGCTGGCCGCACGCGCCGACGTGCTGGCGCAGGAGGCCTTCTCCGTCGTCGGCCGTGAGTTCAACCTGGGCTCGCCGAAGCAGCTGCAGGAGGTTCTCTTCGAAGACTTGCAGCTGCCGAAGACGAGGAAGACCAAGACCGGCTACTCCACGGATGCGGCGGTGCTCGCCGACCTGCAGGAGTCCCACCCCCACCCGTTCCTCAGCCTGCTGCTGCAGCACCGCGAGGCGACCAAGCTGCGCCAGATCATCGAGTCGCTCGACACGGCGATCGGCCCCGACCACCGCGTGCACACCACGTACGTGCAGACGGGGAGCCAGACCGGGCGTCTGTCGAGCACGGACCCGAACCTGCAGAACATCCCGGTGCGCACGGAGGAGTCCCGCCGCATCCGCAGCGCATTCGAGGTCGGCGAGGGCTATGAGACGCTGCTGACGGCCGACTACTCGCAGATCGAGATGCGGATCATGGCGCACCTGTCGGGCGACGAGGGCCTGATCGAAGCGTTCAACAGCGGTGAGGACCTGCACCGTTTCGTGGGCGCCCGGGTGTTCGGCGTCGAGCCGGCGGACGTGACGCCCGCGATGCGCACGAAGGTCAAGGCCATGTCGTACGGACTGGTCTACGGGCTCTCCGCGTTCGGCCTGTCGAAGCAGCTGCGTATCGAGCAGTCCGAGGCGAAGCAGCTCATGATCGAGTACTTCGCCCGCTTCGGCGCCGTGCGCGACTACCTCAGGGCCTCCGTCATGAAGGCGAAGGAGGTCGGCTACACCGAGACCATCTTCGGCCGCCGTCGCCCGTTCCCCGACCTGGCGAGCCCCAACCGGGTGCTGCGGGAGAACGCAGAGCGCGCGGCGCTCAATGCTCCGATCCAGGGCAGCGCCGCCGACATCATGAAGATCGCGCTGTTCCACATCCACGACGACCTGCACGAGGCAGACCTCGGGTCCCGCGTGCTGCTGCAGATCCATGACGAGCTCGTGGTGGAGGTCGCTCCGGGGGAGTGGGACCGCGTGGAGCAGATCGTCCGCCGTCGCATGGGCGATGCCGCCGAACTGTCCGTGCCGCTGGATGTCCAGGTCGGACGCGGCCGAGACTGGAACGAGGCGGCACACTGACCGGGTGACACCCTGACCCGGGTGGCACACAGACCCCGGTGGCGGCGGGGGTCGGGGGATAGGCTGAAAGCTATGACTTCCGCACCCCGCACCCCCTCCGCCATCGACGAGGTCGCCGATGAGTGGGTCGACACGATCGCCGTCCTGGCGCCGACTCTCGGGACCTACATCGGTCGCACCGAGGTCAACGACCGCTTCGGCGACCTGAGCCCGGAAGGGCACGAGCAGATCGCCGCCGCCACACGGGCAACCCTCGACAAGCTGTCGGCACTGGAGCCGGTGGATGCGATCGACGAGGTCACGAAGACCGATCTGAGCGCCGAGCTCCGTCTGGACCTCGAACTGCACGAGGCGAAGTGGCACCTGCGCGACCTCAACGTGATCGCCTCGGCGGCACAGGACGTCCGGGCGGCGTTCGATCTCATGCCGACGGACACCGCGGAGGACTGGGAGGTGATCTCCACGCGTCTGTCCGCTGTTCCCGCGGCCCTCCGCGGCTACATCGAGACGCTGCGCACGGGCATCGCCGAGGGCGTCACGCCGGCCCGCCGTCAGGTGGCCGAAGTCGCGACGCAGATCGACCGCTACATCGCTGATGACGGGTTCTTCGCGGCGTTCGTCGCACACGCCGACCCGAAGGAGGGGCAGCTGCCGGCGTCGCTGGCTCGGGCCCTGGCCGACAACTCGGCCGCCGCCCGTGTCGCCTACGGCGAACTGCGCCGCTTCCTCGCGGAGGAGCTGGCGCCGGAGGCGGGGGAGACCGACGCGGTCGGCCGCGAGCTCTACGCCCTCAACTCCCGTCGCTTCCTGGGCGCCACGATCGACCTCGACGAGACGTACGAGTGGGGTCGCGAAGAGCTCGCCCGCATGGTGGCCGAGCAGACCGCCATCGCGAACGAGATCCTCCCCGGCGCCTCGGTCGAGGAGGCGGTGGCGCACCTCGAGGCCGACCCGGCGCGCAAGCTCGTGGGCACGGACGCGCTGCAGCGGTGGATGCAGGAGACGAGCGACCGCGCGGTCGCCGAGCTGGGCGCCTCACACTTCGACATCCCGGAGGCCATCCGCACGCTGGAGTGCATGATCGCGCCGACGCAGGAAGGCGGGATCTACTACACGGGCCCCACCGACGACTTCTCCCGCCCCGGCCGGATGTGGTGGTCGGTGCCCGAGGGCGTCACCGAGTTCGACACCTGGCGGGAGCTCACCACGGTGTACCACGAGGGCGTCCCGGGTCATCACCTGCAGATCGCTCAGGCCGTCTACAACCGCGCCGAGCTCAACTCGTGGCGGCGGCTGCTGGCCGGCACCTCGGGTCATGCGGAGGGGTGGGCGCTGTACGCCGAGCGGCTGATGGAGCAGCTCGGCTACCTCGACGACCCGGCCGACCGCCTGGGCATGCTGGACGGCCAGCGGATGCGGGCTGCGCGAGTCGTGCTCGACATCGGGGTGCACCTGGGCAAGCCGCGCCTCGACGGCGAGGGGGTGTGGGATGCGGCCTACGCGCTGGACTTCATGCGCCGCAACGTGAACATGTCGGACCAGTTCGTGCAGTTCGAGGTCAACCGCTACCTGGGCTGGCCGGGGCAAGCGCCGTCGTACAAGGTCGGGCAGCGCATCTGGGAATCTGCCAGGGAGGATTACGCCGCGAAGATGGGCGATGCATTCTCGGAGAAGGACTTCCACAAGCGGGCTCTCGACCTCGGAGGCGTCGGACTCGACACGCTCCGGTGGGCGCTCAAGGAACTGTAAGCACCGGAGCGGAGCAGACGCGAAAGGAGTCTCACGCGAGGCTCCTTTTGTGCTCTGACCGTGTATAAACGTGCGCGACTGTCTACTCCTGGGCCGCGATAGGCGCGACTCAGGAGGCCAGGACAATGCAGACACTCACGGATGCCATCGCCGCGCACGGCGCTGAGCTCCTAGGGAGCTCCGCCTGGCGATGGCTCGATGAGCTCGAGGCGGAGCGCGCCGCCATCGTTTCGGAGGCGCTGGTCGTCGCCGGGGTCGATAGCCTCGTGGACTTGACGCTCGCGAGACCGGCTCTCGGTGGTCTCGATGCGGACGAGCTCGAGGCGATGCTGACGCATCTCCCGGACACGGAGAGGCCCGAAGCTCAAGCCGCCTAGGCGGGCGGATCGAACATGACCTAGATGCCCCATCCGCCCTGACGCCAGGGTAGTCGACTGTTCAAGGGGCCTCGTCATGGTCAGCCGTGGCGGGGCCTCCGTCGCGCGTGCGGCGGCACGTCGTCGGCGTCTCTTGACTCGCTGGGAGGAGGCTCACATGGCGGTGACGTTCGCATGCCCGAGGTGCGGCCAGTCAGCGCGCATCGTGTCGGGCGGCCACGTCGAGGCGCACGAGGCAACGCCCGGCGAGCCCTGCACGTACACGAAGACGCCGAGCTCGGGCGGCGTTCGCGACAAGGAGTCCGCCGAGGTGCGGGCGAATCGCGCGGCCCAGCGTCGGGCGGAGGACGCCGAAAAGGCGGCGGCCAGAGCGGCTCAGAAGGCACGAGCGGCGGAGAGCCGCGAGAAGGCAGAGGCGGCTCGGCTGGAGCAGAAGCGTCGGACGGCGGCGTCCCGGGTCGAGTGCCCGAGATGCCATGCGCTCGTCCTGCCGTCGAAGATGTCGCCGACAGGTCTGGTCGCGCACACTCGCCCCTCCGGGCGCTGGTGTAAGGGCGGCGCCGAGCCGTCAGGCAAGCAGGGCAAGGTCAAGCGGAGTGTGTGGCCCGTCTCAGGTGGCCTGCCGGGTCTGGGGCGGCGCTAGCCCCACCTATGCGCTGGAAATCCGGCAGGAGCTCACAGCCTGAGGCTCCCGCACGAAGGGCAACGCCAGCGTGGGCCTCCGTCGGTATCCGTAGGCGTGAGCTCGACGAAACACGCCGGGCAGAGGTCCTCCGGCGTCGAAGGAGCGTACTGCCCGTCGATGAAGTCTCCGCGGGTGAAAAGGACTCCCTCGACCTTGCTGGCGGCCTCCTCGGCTTCCTCCTCCGTCGCTCCGTTCTCAAGAGCTTGGGCCTTGACCCAGCGGCGGTGCATGAGGGGCTCCCGGGTGTCGCGAACGGGGGTGTTGCGCACGTTGGCCGCGTCGAGGACGGCGATGAACCGCGCGAACGCGAAGCCGAGACGGTCGGCAGGAGTCGGGACCTCGGGCTCATCATCGCCGCCGTGGAAGGCGGAGATGAGGCCGTTGAGCTCGTCCTCCACGAGGTCATAGTCAACGCGATGAGCGGCTCGGTTCCGGATCGCGTTGAGTGAGGCGATGACGGAGGCGTGCTCGGAGGTCACAGCACCGAAGGCCTGAGCGATCCGCAACTTGACTGCGAATGTGAGCCGGTCGGTGGCGAGCGCGCTCGGATCGTCGGCGCGGAGTTCTATGGCGCGGTTGAGGCATCGCTCAACCCGGAGGTGTCCCTTGACAAGGACGCTCAGGGTGTTTCCCTCGCTGAGATGAACTGCGAGCTTCTGGGCGTCTACAGGCATGTGTCCATGATGGACGATGTAGACGCCGAAAGGCCTCGCGCCGGAGAGGAACCGGGCGGGGGCCTTCTGGGTTAGGGGGCGTGCTTGACTTGGCGGGCTGGTTCGTTGACGAGGTGCACCGAGAGATTGGCGACGCCGACTCTGCGGCGATCGTCGCGTCTGTCGCGGCGTGATCGAGCGGGGTGGCCAGCACTAGCATCGGAGCATGATCTGGGATAGCTGGACGGCAGGGGACTGGGCGGGCATACTGGGTACCATCATCGCCGCCTTCGTCGGCGTTGGCGGCTTGCTCATCGTCCTAGGCGTCGAGCGTTCGGGGCGATACGTCGAACGGGTCGACGCGTCCCTCGCCGAGGTCATCGCCGCGCTCGGGCGGCGTGCGGCGGAGCTTGACGTTTACACGTCCGAGCTGTTCTCGCTGAACGACTCCCACTATCAACAGGTGATGGTCTCTCAGCGCCGAGACGCGAGGCGAGCGTCCCCCGGCGGCCCGCTGGACGCCGATCTCCAGGCCGCCGCCGAGGTCGCATGTCTTGCGGCAACGCGACGGCGAGATAGAGCGCCAGTCGAAGCCCTGGCGGCGGCAACGTTCGATCTGAAACAGGCAGTGACGCTCTGGCAGATGGAGCGCGCCGGGCGAATCGCCGCCGACGTGCGGCGTTGGCGAACGGGAGAGCTCGACTCTCCGGCGTTCATCGTCCGGATGCAGGAGCATCGAGATGGTGCCCGGGCGTCTGGCGAGGCCGCCCTCGCCGCCGAGAACGGTGGCTGAACAAGATGCCGGTGAGCGTGGCGAGTCCGGGGAGTGCGTCGATGAGAAGGCGGGCGATGGTCAGAGCGTCGGTGTTGAGCATGGCGCGGAGTCTAGGGGCGCTCACGCCAAGGGGACGGGGTTAGGCGCTCCGGAAGCGAATGAGTGTGACTGGAGAGAGTCGGAGTAGTCGAGCGTTCCAGAGACGCCGTCCTGGTCAGCCGTGCCGGGGCAGTCTCGGACGACGATGAGGATGGACTGCTCACGCCAGGATTAGGCCGCTAAAACGCCCCTAGCGTAGATCGGAGCGGAACGATTCGCGTTCCCGAGACAAGGAGCCGCAATGACCTACTTGGTCCCCACGCCCGATGCTGGCCTGACCGATCCGTCCCACTCGTGGCGACACCCCGACGGCACGATCACCCCGGCGAGTGACGACGACATCGCGCGTCTCGTCGAGACAGACGACGAGCGCACGCTCGGCTGAAACGCCGCAAGGCCCCCGGCCGAAGATGATCCGGTACGGGGGCCTTCTGTGTCGGACGTGTGGTTGAAATCGCTGACCGTCTGAATCAGCGGCCCCGGACCTTCTGCCGTTGGACCTGAGCGCGAACGTACTTGGTCGCTCCCCATAAGCCGTTTCGGGCGGCGGCGGGGTTGGCTCTATGAGCATGGTGGACGAGGTCATGGCACGTCGGGCAGACAGGTACAAGGTCCATGAGGCGCTCCGCTCCCAGGTTCTTGTATGTGCGGTGGTGCAGATGCATCCCCGGTTTGCGAGGAGCATCGCAGACGTAGCAACCCTTGGGGAGAGCGGATGCCCAGTAGCGCGCGCGAACCTCGGCCCATGCACGCGAAGCGATGTATTCGCGGTATCCGGCGCGGGAGACCGTCGCGCGGCCCGGGATGCCCAACGTTCAGCCTTCCCAGTGGGCGCGAACGTGTGCGGCGTGTTGGCCTCGCACAGTTTCGTTGGCCGCGAGAGTGCGTCGTACCTTCTCTGGGTCGATGGCGAAGCGGAGCGCGTCGAAGCGGCTGTAGTCGTCTAGCCCTGGCGTCTTGCTGTGCTCGATCGGGTCGAAGCGTTGAGCCCATCTCGTGCCATCCAGCGAGGCCCATGCAGCGCCGACGGACGAAGGCCAGACCGATGGTTGCTCTTCTAGGATCGCCGTCGCCTGAGTCCGCAGGTACGAGACTAGGAGCATACAAGCGCCGCACGCCGGGGCGTTCGCCGTCGCCCTCTCGTTCGCTTCATGTTCTTCCACCGTCGGGAAGGTCGAGCGGGGCCCGGACTCCGCACGTCGATCGCAGAGCGAGCGGCCATCCGGCATCCAGACGTGGACGGTCTTGGGGTCCTGGTTAGGCATGGCCAGATGCTATCTCGACGCTCAGACGTCGGGGCGCGCCAAAACAGTAAAAGGCCCCCACCGCGCGGAGGAATCCAGGTGGGGGCCTTGGGGCTCAGAAGGTGCGGTACAGGTGGCGGAGTATGTCGGAAGGGGCGGAGATGACCTTCGCGGGGTCGGTCGAGATGACCACAGCTTGCAAGGGCTCGCCCGCGTCAAGACGTTTCGCCAGGCCCCGGGCCATGCCCTTGTTGTAGTGACCGAGCATCTCTCCGCCGACGTGAATCGCCACGGCATCGGGGTCGTGGGGGTTATCAGGTTCCCGCACGAGTCCGGCGGGCCCGAGGCTCGCCTTGCCGGTGTAGTAGCGCGTGCCGCGAACCTTGACCCCGAAGATACCGAGCCGACGTAGATAGCGGTTGTCGACGTTGATGAGCTTGCCCGTGGTGTCCTCGGCTAGCCATAGTGCTCCAGCGTGGCGTACGAGGTGTAGCGGAGGTAGGCCATCGGCACGGGGAGCGAGCAGCTCCGCTTGCCGTTCCGTGGAGAGGTAGAGGCTCTCATATGCCTCATTCTGAGCACTGACAAGCTCCGCGTGGTAGGTCACGTCGAGAGGACGTCGTGCGTGGGCCTCGCCTGGACTCACGGACGCGATGCCGAGAGCACCTCGCGAATCGAGTTGAGAAGACCCATGCGGTCATCCTAGGGTCACGCCGCGAGTCAATCATGCGGCAACCTCTCGCCGGAGACTAGCGAACGGATCCTCGTGATCTTCGAGGGCCTCGGACAGGGCCGTCGCGGCGCAGTCGAACGAAGCTGTTGCGGCGTCGATGACGGCGAGCGAGGAGAGCACCTGGGCACGGAGTGCAAGGCGCGAGGGCGCGGTCGCGAGCTCGCCCGTGGGGTCGCTTACGCCGAGCGTGGTCGTCATGCGTGCGCCGGGCGACTTGTCCCACTGGGCGGCGGAGCTCGCTCTGAGGAGGTCGACGAGGCGGAGGACGCTGGCGGCGTGCGCGGTGGTCAGGTCGCGGAGCGTATGGTTGGCGGCGATCATCGGATCGTTCGCTGGGTAGTGGTTGTCATGGTGTCTCCTTGGTGATCGCGGGCAGTCGCACGCTGGTGGTGAGGGGTAGAAGTCTGGGAACAGTCAGGAGGGAGGCTCACGGCTGGCGAACCCTGGAACCCGCGCGGGCAGGGAGACGCTATGCCGCTCCGGGCTTCCGTCGGCGGGGCTGGTGAGAGTCCCTCCCCAGGGTCAGCGCCGGTACGATCTGGGCATGCTGACTATCTCGGTGGAGTACCGGTCATGGCCCGGATACGGCGAGCACGCGGAGCCCGTACGTGTGGACCTCGAAGGGGAACCACATGAGTCGTTCGCTGAGGTGCTCACCGCGCGGTTGTACCCTGACAGCGATTACGCCGGTCACGTCGAGGTGGAACTCCCTGACGTCGAGGTAGGGACATTCGCCCCTATTCCTGAGGACGTGACGATGGAACAGGCGCACGCGTTCGCTGGCGGCGAGGTGCTCACGATAAGCCGAGCGGGTCGAGGCGGCGGTCTGATCGCAACTCTCGCTGAGTGGGTTGGTGTAGGGCTGACCTTATCTGGCGTCTGGGACCTTCTCCGACGCGGCGGCGACACCTATGTCAATGCCGTCTATCGGCGTCAGCGCCAGGAGGCGAGGCGTTGGCTTGTTGCCGGTGCTGACACCGACCCTCATATGGAGTTGATCCAGTGGGTGAAGGAGCATCCTGGTTGGTCGCTCGGGGACGTGGAGGTGGCCTTCGGGCTGGGCGTCGCGGACGCCGCCGCTCTGCTTCGGCGAACGGGGTACGTCCCGGACGACGATATGGGCTACTACTGGCGCGAGGTGGCGGAATGAGTACCTGCTAAGCGTGAGAGAGGGGCCCGCCGCTCGTCCAAGGAGACGGAAGTGAGCGGCGGGCCGGGGAGACCACGAACGTGCTCCATGCACTCCACCCGGGTACATAGTCCGCTGAGCGCTCATCCCCCCCAGGATCGCCGGATGCTCACCCCACGCGGTTCTTACTCGCTGGGTCCACTCTCGTCGGTGGAAAGGAGAACGCCGACGGAGCTCACTGGCGCACCGGCCACGGCGCGTCAATGAGGAAGAGGCTGGCGAGGCTCTCCAAGGAGCGTCGCCAGGAGCTAGTGGTTGGTCAGTCTCGCCGAGACAGGCGGAGGCCGTGCTCGGCCAAGACTCGGGTGAGCTCGCGAACGGTGGCGTCCGATGGGCGGGCGAGGACGATTTGGCCGGCGTGCGGGTAGAACGCCGTGAGGGCGGCGGAGGTGGCGAGCTCGATGGCGTCGTCGGGGATGCGCCAGATGTTGCGGGCGAGGCCACTGGCGGCGGTGTACTCGCCTCGGATCGCCTCGTATGCCATGCCCTGCCCGAAGTCGATAAGGGTGTCGTCGGTGACGGCGGCGAAGACGTTGAGGACGTCGTGGTCGCGGACGAGGGAGAGGAAGCGTGCGCGAGGTGACATGAGGGTCCGATCTGAGAGGTAGTGGGGAGCGGGGCCCCGCGTCGTGTAAACGCTGGGGCCTCGCGGTGACGCCGGAGCGTCGAGGATTACGCCGAGGTGGAGACCGTGACGACGGCCCCGCCCTCGACGGGGGTGACCGTCGCGGAGTGGGCGTCGTAGTCGCGCTCGACGTCGTAGAGCGGGCTGATGCCCGTTCCGACGAACACCGATGCGACGGAGCGCTCGGTCAGGTGGGTGGCGTCGTAGTCGCGGAGGTATCGGACGGCGAGGCCGTCCTTGACCGTGACGTTGCCGAACGGGACGCCGTTGGGCACCTCGGGGGCGACGGTCGCGACGTAGAGTCCCGTCTGGGTCGTGAAGACGATCTCGTCGTCCTCGATACTTCGTGCCGTCTCGGCGACCTCGAAGCCCGCGATGCGACCGGCAGAGCCGGAGCGGAGGGCGTTGGCGTCGCCGGTCTTGGCGAAGTCCAGCGCGCCGGAGAGGAGGAGGTCGTCGATGACCGCGCCGCCGACGAAGGCGACGAGGTCGGCGTTGGCGACATCGACGCCCTTGGCGCGAAGCGCGCGGCGGCCCTTGACGAAGACGTCGGTGGGCTTGGCGGCGTCGTAGCCGGTCGGCTCGGCGCTGGCCGCGATTCCCGAGAGGAGACCGGCGAGGGCGTTGTCGATGCCGTCGGCGATGCTCTCCGCCTGGGGGCGGAGGACCTGCTTGGAGAAGTCGGTGAGGTCGAGCTTGAGCTCTGCGTCGCCGATCTTGACCGCGCTAACGAGGTTGGTCGAGAGGTCGACCGAAGTGCGCTTCTCGATGAGCTCGTCGAAGACGACGGCGGTGGTCGTGTCGCGGAGGCTCCGCGCGCGGGCGGTGAGCGCCGACGGGATGCGGAGGTACGCCTTGCCGCCTGTGCCCGGGGCGAAGTCCGCCTCGGTGTAGCGGCGGACGTGGCGGGCGATGTCGAGCTTGCTCGTGACGAGGCCGAGGGTAACTTCTCCGGCCTGCTCGGGGGTGTAAAGGTTGAATGCCATGAGGCTCTCCTATGGAGTAGTGCGCCGGGATGGCGCGATGAGTGCGGAGCCGCCTTGCGGTTGTGGCGCGCGTCGACCTTGCGGCGTGCACCGGAGATGCTCAGCGCCGTCCAGACGCGCTAGAAGCGCGCCCGTGGGCGTCGGGCGGTAGAGGGCCTGGAGAGGCCCGGAGAGCGTCGGCTAGCCGCGTTGACCTTGCGCAGCGGCGGGACGAGCTCAGGGTCCGTCGTGCCTCGTGGGGAGCGACCCCGGGGAGACGATGCGGACGGCGCGCTCGGGGCGCGTCTTGACGTGGAGGAGACCGCCTGGAGCGGCGATAGTGCCCGCCGTTAAACGGCGAGGAGGCGCACGGTCGCGCGGGCGACCTGCTCCAGCTTGAACATGTCGCCGGAGCCGAGAGCGGCGTTGGCCTAGCGGCGAGGCGCTGGCGCTGGGCAAGGAGCCGAGCGCGGTAGAGCTTGGTGCGGCACGAGACGGAGCACGTGCTGGCCGCCGGGTGCGCAGCGGCGAAGCGGCTTCCGCAGTGCGCGCAGAGAAGCGCGAGAGATGTCATGGTCGACTCCTAGATGGTGTCGTGCGACACAAGGTAGGCAAGAAAAACGCCCCCGGGCGAGGACCTGGCCGGGGGCATAGAGATAAAACTCTCTTCATTGAGTAGACCGCCTGGGTGCCCTCGCGATAAGGAAGCGAGCGCGGTGGCGCTCGGAGTGACGGAATGACGGATAAACCGTCACTTCCTATTCCTTTAGGAGTAGTTCTCTCTCTCGAAGGCGGAATAGGAAGTGACGATTTGAACCGTCACTCCGTCACTACCGGCGCCACGCTGGCCCCAACGGGCTCGTCCCGGCGACGGCTAGCCCGCCGCATCGGCTCCCGCGTTCAGGTGCTCGGCGACGAGGTGCCAGACGTAGACGCGGGAGAGGCCGCGACCCGGCGAGACGGTCACGCCCAGAAGCTGAGAGAGAGCCGCGCGCTGGCGGTCGAGGTCGAGCTCGGAGATGCGCTGAGCGACTACGTCGCGGAGCTCCCAGAAGTCGGAGCCCGGAGTCCGCTTAGCCGTCTCGATAAGAAGATCGCGAGCGAGGGTCGCCAGGGACGCTGAGGACGTCCGAGAACCGCGGGCGGCGTCGAGGGCGGCCTCTACCTCTCGCCGCTCGTCACGGAGCGCCACGAGGCGGGAGCGGGCGGCCTGGGGCGAGATGAGCTCGTCGTCGCGGTCGGCCATAGTGGCCGCCGTCGCGCGTTCGATGCGTTCCAGGTTGGCGACGAGCGGGCCAGCGGACTCGGGCTCGTCGCCCGCCAAGGCGGAAGGGTCGGTGGTGAGGAGTGCGAGGGCCATCTCACGGCGAAGGTGCTCGTCGAGGAGCTCCGCCTTGATGCTCGCGTGGGGTCGGTCGTCGAGGAAACGACCCCCTGAGCGGGTCAGGGTGCGAATCTGGCAGGTGTAGTAGCCAGAGTGAACGTTGAGGACGTTAGGGCATCCCTCGACCCCGCATGAGGCGAGGCCGGAGGAGAGATGTCGGCGGCCAGGCCCCGCCAAGGTTCGGCGCTTCTCGTCGGTCAGGATGGCGCGGACCTCCTCGGCGAGCTCGGGGGAGACGATGGGTGTAATGCGGTCGGAAGGGACAGCCGTGCCGTCGACGGGCACGAGGCCGCCGTAGGAAGGGTTGAGGAGCATGTAGCGGACGCGCGCGCCTCCCCAGCCCTTGCCGGTCCCGGGCGGGATGTTGTCGGCAAGGAGCCCGGCGGCGACGGAGCGGAGGGAGGAGCCGTTGGCGATCTGCTCGAAGCATCGGCGGACGATGGCCGCCTCGTCCTCGCGCGGCGTCTCGCCGTCGAGCTCGTAGCCGTACCGGCGTCGGCCAGCGTGGGGGCGTCCAGCCGCCGCTCGTCGCTCATTGGCTCGGCGGTGGCGGGCCCCCTTGCGCTCGATCTCGGAGCGGGCGACGGCGGCCTTCACTCGGGCGAACATGCGCCCGCCATCGGTTGAGAGGTCGGCCTCCCCGTTCGCCGTGACGATGACGAGCCCGGTCTCCTCGGCGGCGTCGATCCAGTCCTCTAGCTGGCGCGGCTGGCGCGTGAGGCGGTCGAGGTCGTAGCAGACGATGGCGTCGAAGGCCCCGCGCTGGTAGTCCTCGACCATGCGGTCGTAGGAGGGGCGGCGGACGTCGCGCTTGGACGCGGAGACGGAGTTGTCGACGTAGGGCTCCCCGGCCTGGGTCCAGCCGCGTTGCGCGATGATCGCGAGGCAGTCCTCTAGCTGGCGCTCGACGGCGGCCTCATCGCCGGTACGGTCGAGGGATATGCGGAGGTAGATGGCGGCTCGCTTGGTCACCGTCATATCGCAAGTTACGTCAGCGCATCTGGGAGCAGGTCCGCGATGCGGTCCGCGACGCCGAGGGCGACGCGTTCTCGTTCAAGCAGTTCCATAAGCGCGCGCTGGACCTCGGCGGCGTCGGTCTGGACACGCTCCGCAGCACGCTGCTGCCGCGCTGACCCACGCGGGAATGCCTGTGTACCCGACCGTGTTCATTCACCTGAATAGGAAGGGCTGACATGGACATCGAGTTCGGGCTGGACACGTTCGGAGACATCACGCGCGGCGAGGACGGGGAGCTGCTCAGCGGCGCCCAGACCATCCGCAACGTCGTGGCGCAGGCGGAGCTGGCCGACACGGTCGGCGTGGATTTCTTCGGGGTGGGGGAGCACCACCGCACGGAGTTCGCGGTCTCCGCACCCGAGATGGTGCTCGCCGCCATCGCGGCGCGCACGAACCGCATCCGGCTCGGCACTGCCGTGACCGTGCTCTCGTCCGACGACCCGGTGCGGGTGTTCGAGCGGTTCTCCACCCTGGATGCCCTGTCGGACGGGCGCGCCGAGGTCGTGCTGGGTCGTGGGTCGTTCATCGAGTCCTTCCCGTTGTTCGGCTACGACCTCCGCGACTACGACACCCTCTTCGAGGAGAAGCTCGACCTGTTCGTGCAGCTTCTGGCGGAGAAGCCGGTGACCTGGTCCGGCACCATGCGCGCGTCACTGGAGAATGCGGACGTGTTCCCGAAGACCGCGAACGGCCTGCGCACCTGGGTGGGTGTCGGCGGCAGTCCAGAGTCGGTCGTGCGCGTGGCGCGGCACGGCCTGGGGCTCATGCTGGCGATCATCGGGGGACCGGCCGCGCGCTTCAAGCCCTTCGTGGACCTCTACCACCGATCGGTGGCGTCGTTCGGCACGACCTCGCACCCCGTCGCGGTCCACTCGCCCGGACACATCGCCGACACGGACGCCGAGGCCTGGGAGGCGGCCTACTCCGGCTTCGAGGCCATGAACAACACGATCGGCCGGGAGCGCGGATGGCCGCCGTACAGCCGCGCGCGCTTCCAGAACGACGTGGGGCCGGAGGGCGCGCTGTACGCCGGGTCGCCCGACCGGGTGGCGGCGAAGATCGCGGACACCGTCACGACGCTCGGGCTCGGCCGCTTCGACCTGAAGTACGCGACGGGCACGCTCTCGCATGAGGCGATGATGCGAAGCATCGAACTGTACGGAACCGAGGTCATCCCGCGGGTGCGCCGCCTGCTCGCCGCCGCGGACTGATCGCGCCGAGTCCAGCACGCGACACGCGACACTTTACTATGAGAGGCATGGCCAACACCGCCCTGCCGAGCCGCACGTCGCTCGCCGAACGCCTGGATGCTCTCCCGTTCACCCGCAGGCACCTGCGACTGCTGTCCGGCTCCGGACTCGGCTGGGCCCTCGATGCGATGGACGTCGGTCTCATCTCCTTCATCATCGCGGCGCTCAGCCAGGAGTGGACGCTCTCGAAGGGGGAGGCGGGCCTGATCGCCTCGCTCGGCTTCGTCGGCATGGCCATCGGGGCCACTCTGGGCGGACTGCTCGCCGATCGCTTCGGTCGACGGCAGGTGTTCGCGCTCACGCTGCTCGTCTACGGCGTGGCCACGGGTGCGAGCGCGCTCGTCGGGGGAGTGGCCGCCCTGCTCGTCCTGCGCTTCTTCGTCGGACTCGGCCTCGGGGCCGAGCTGCCTGTGGCCTCGACCTACGTGAGCGAGTTCGCCCCGGCGCGCATCCGCGGACGTCTGATCGTGATCCTGGAGGCGTTCTGGGCCGTGGGCTGGACCGCGTCGGCGCTGATCGGGTTCCTCGTGATCCCCGCCTCCGAATCCGGATGGCGCTGGGCCTTCGCGCTCGGCGCGATCCCTGCCCTGTATGCGCTGATCGTGCGGTGGGGACTGCCGGAGTCCCCGCGCTGGCTCGCGTCCCGGGGACGGATCGCCGAGGCCGAGCGCATCGTCTCGACGTTCGAGGCCGACGCAGGGGTGACGTCCGCACCCGCCATCCGTAAAGAGCCCGCGTCTCGCGCGATCGCGCAGACCGCCAGGGCGCGGCTCGCGACCCTCTGGAACTCCGAATTCCGGGTGCGCACGCTCTGCCTGTGGCTTGTCTGGCTCGGGGTGAACTTCGCCTATTACGGGGCCTTCATCTGGATCCCGAGCATCCTCGTCGATGCGGGCTTCGACCTGGTGCGCTCGTTCGGCTTCACCCTGGTCATCACGCTCGCCCAGCTTCCCGGTTACGCCGTGGCCGCCTGGCTGATCGAGGTGTGGGGCCGCCGTGTCACGCTCTCCGTGTTCCTGCTGGGCTCCGCCGTCTCAGCCGTCCTCTTCGGAACGGCGTCGACCGAGGTCGCCATCATCGGGGCAGGCATGGCCCTGTCGTTCTTCAACCTCGGGGCCTGGGGTGCGCTGTACGCGGTGACGCCGGAGATCTACCCCACCTCGCTCCGGGGGACCGGTGCCGGCTGGGCGGCCGGGATCGGTCGCATCGCCTCGATCGTGGCTCCACTGTCGGTGCCGCTGCTCCTGGCGGCGGGCGGCGCACCACTGCTCTTCGTCGTCTTCGCGGTCTGCTTCCTGGGCGCAGCGGGCGCCGCCTGGGGTCTCGTGGACCGGGGCGGTGCCGCCCTCGACGATCGCTGAGCCCGATGTCGACGGCCGGCCCTAGGCTGGGGACGTGGCTGATGTGCGATTCGTGGCGATAGGCGACTCCTTCACGGAAGGTGTCGGCGACGTGCTGCCCGACGGTCGCGAGCGCGGCTGGGCAGACATCGCCGCACAGGGGTGGGCGGATGCGGCCGGACACCCGATCCAGTACGCGAACCTCGCGATCCGCGGCAAGCTCGCCTGGCCCATCGTGGAGCAGCAGCTGGAACCGGCGCTGGCTCTGCGGCCCACGCATCTGTCCTTCAACGGCGGCGGCAACGACATGCTGCGGCCCCGCACCGACGTCGAGCACATCGCCGACGCGTTCAGCCGGGTGCTGCGGCGCTGCGACGAGGAGGGCGTGACGATGATCCTGCTCTCCGGTGCGAACCCGAGCGGCCAGCTGCCCATGGGGTCCCTCGTGCAGCGACGCGGTGATCTGCTGTCGGAAGCCGTCCTCCGGCGCATCGAGGATCGCCCCGACGTGATCCGTGCGCTCAACTGGCCGGACCGCGAGCTGGCGATGCCGCCGTACTGGTCGGACGACCGCCTCCACATGAACGCGGCCGGCCATCATCGCGTGGCCGCGCGCGTGCTGCACGCTCTCGGCTACGAGCCGCCCGAGGCCTGGTGGGCGCCGCTCGAGCGCCGGGCTGCGGCATCGTCCGGTCTCGCGTACTACCGCCAGCACGTGGGCCCGTGGGTACGACGTCGTGTGACGCGCACGTCCTCGGGAGACGGCCGCACCGCCAAGTATCCGTCCTGGGTGGAGCGGACACCTGCGTGAGGGCGTCCGTACGGGAGGGAGACCCGTGTATGCGTCGGCACCGACGGGTACACCCGTGAGCTCGGTGGTAAGGGAGGGGCACCCGTGAGCGACATCGAGCTCGCGGGGATCCCCGCAGGGACGGTGAGGCTGCATGACGCCAGGAACGGCGTGCATCGCGAGGTCGAACTTCAGGAGTTCCAGCTCGGCGTCTTCCCGGTCACCGAGGAGCAGTTCGCCGAGGTGCTGGGCATCTCCGCGACTCATCCGCGTCGTCCTGCCTCCGACGTGAGCTGGCTGCGCGCCGTGCGCTTCTGCAACGCCGCCTCGGAGTGGGAGGGCCTCGACCCGGTGTACCGCTTCGACGGCGAGGAGGTCAGCTGGGACACGACCGCCGACGGCTATCGTCTGCCCACGGAGGCGGAGTGGGAGCACGCGTGCCGCGCCGGCTCCGCGGGCCCGCACTACGCCCCGCTGGCCGACGCCGCCTGGACGGCCGCCGACCACGTCACCACGCCGCAGGATGTGGGCGGGAAGCTGCCGAACCTGTACGGAGTGTTCGACACGCTCGGCAACGTCTGGGAATGGTGCTGGGATCTGCTCGACCCCGCCCGCTACGACGACTACCGCGTCTTCCGCGGCGGCGGTTACGCCGACGAGGCCTGGAGTGTGCGCGCCGGCGTGCGGCGCGGGGGAGCGCCGCGTATGCACCACGGGGACGTCGGGATGCGCGTGGCCCGTGGCGGCTTCGATACAGAGGGAGAGGCGCAGGGGTGGTCGGCGCGTGTGGATCGGATTCGGGGCAGCGTGGACGGTCCGCTGCCGAGCGGCTGGACCCCGCGGGGCCGCTGAGCCGCTGAGCCATCGCGACGACGTTCCTTCGGCGGTGCCCCTGTGCCGCTGCGCCGTCGTGACGCTGTTTTGTCGCCGATGCCGCGCGGGTGGGAGACTATGCGGATGCCCTCGCCGTTCTCCCTCATCGTCTCCCAGGGTCGTGTCGCAGACCGCACCGACGGCGCTCTGATCGGTGCACGCCGCGTCGCGGACGCGCTGTCGGCTCTGCTGGGTGTCGCACCGCAGACGGTCGGCGCGCCCGCCCCTGCGCGCGTGGACGACTGGTCGGCCGCGCTTCCCGAGGCCGCGGAGACCCTCCATGGTCTGCGCGACGCCGTGGATGCCGCCATCGCCGCCGGCACCACCCCACTGCTCGTGACCAACACGTGCGCGGCGAGCCTCGGTAGCCTTCCCACGGCGGCCGCGCGGCACCCGGACGCCGTCGTGCTCTGGATCGACGCCCACGGCGACTTCAACACCCCCGCCACCACGGAGTCCGGCTACCTGGGCGGCATGGTGCTCGCGGCGGCCTGCGGGCTCTGGGACAGCGGTCACGGCGCAGGGCTCGACCCGACGCAGGTCATCGTCGTGGGCGGGCGGGACATCGACCCGGCGGAGGGCGAGCTGCTTGCGCAGAGCGGCGTCACGGTGCTCGGGCCGCGCGACAGCACGCCCGAGCGCGTGCGCGAACTCGTCGACGGACGCCCCGTGTGGATCCACGTGGACTGGGATGTGCTCGAACCTGGATACATCCCCGCCGCCTACCGCGTGGGCGACGGGCTGCTGCCGCACGAGGTGGCGGCACTGTTCGCCGCGCTTCCTCGAGACAGCGTGCGGGGCGTGGAGCTCGCCGAGTTCGAGGCGGGCGACGCCGAGGTGCCGGAGCGGGTCAGTGTGGAGTTGATCGTGGAGACCGTCCAGCATCTGCTGCGCTGACCTCCGGCGAAACGGGCGGGCTCAGGGGTTCGCGCCGGGAGCTGCTCCCAGGTGCCACGCGGTCACCTCGACGGTGGAGCCCGCGGTGACGTCCAGTTCGACGGGCCAGGGACCGCGATCGAGGCCGGGCAGTGCGGCGGCATAGAGCTGACGCGCGACCAGCGCCCCCTGCGTGGAGTTGGCATCCCAGCCGATCACCGCGGTGGCCTGGCCCTGCGCCGGGATCGTGATGGGCGCACTGCCGGGATCGACGGCCAGGAACGACGAGCCGTGTTGCACGTCCACGTCGAGCAGGTGTCCGTTCTGGTCGGCGAAGGCCACGTCGGGGTAGCCCTCGATGACGCAGGGCTGCTCGCTGAAGTTCATCAGGTGCACGACCTGTGAGCGGTGACCGGTGGCCCCGTCCGACGCTCCGAGCAGCATCATCGCGCGATCGCTCGTGCATCCGTCGACACCCTGGTCCGGTGGGGACACGCCGGGAGCGGTGTCGGGCACGGGCTCACCGTCCGCGAGCGGGTCGACGAACGCGCCGCTCTCGTCCGTGATTCCCTGCTGGGCGGCGTTCTCACGGATGATGTCCTGCCTCCTGGCTTCATCGGCGAATCCGCCCAGGGCGACGAAGAGCACCACGGACACGAGCGCGGCGAGCATCCTCGGTCGGGCGGTCGGCGGCGCCGCGGCCACGGGGATCCGTCGATGCAGAAGCAGGGCGGGGAGCCAGCCCCAGGCGACAGCCCAGTAGGTCGTCCCGGGCGCGGTCTCGACCACGGCGGCGGTGAGCCCGCGGATCCCCGAAGCCGGGAGGAACGACAGTGCCCGCACGGCGTCCATGCACAGACCGAGGGCCGTGCCGGCGAGGACGGTTCCGAGCCACAGCACCAAGAAGGCAGGGCCCGTGTGCACGGCGCGGTCTGCGACCAATGCGGTGACGGAGGTGAGCACGGCCGCGGAGAGCAGCAGCATGACGGCTGCCCAGACGCCGGGGTACGACCAGACCTGCGTCTGCGCAGGACCGATGCCGAGGAAGCTGAGCAGCCGGGTGACGACGATGTCGGAGCCGAAGAGCCTCGCGACCCCTCCGGCGAGAAGCCACAGCAGCGAGAGCGTGAGGCCGGCGACGATACCGGGGGAGAGCCGCGCCATGAGCCGGCGGGACGAGTCGTCAGGGCGCGCGGAGGCGTGTGGGGGAGCGGAGGCCATGCCTCATCCTAGGAGTGGTCAGCGGCGGCGCTCGGGATCGAGGCCCATACGGATGCGCGTGCGCTTTCGTTCGCGCAGGATGAACACCACACCGATGGCCCAGAGCGGTACCGGAGCGAGGAATGCAAGACGGAACGCCTCCAGCGAGTAGGTGTCCGGTGTGCCGGCGCCCTGCAGGTCGAGCGCCCAGCCGATGAGGAAGATCGCGATGAGCGCGGCGATGAACCCTCCGGCGTTGGTCACGCCGGTCGCAGTGCTCAATCGGTGCGTCGGGTTGTGCGTCCTGGCGTGGTCGAACGCGATCATCGACGCCGGCCCGCCGGTCGCGAGGGCGATGGCCAGCAGGGTGAGCAGCCACGCCGGGGCGGGGCCGGGGAACGCGATCACGGCCAGCCACGCCAGGACCTGCACGCCGACGGCCGGGAGGACGAGGGCCAGGGAGCGGTGGTTCGGCATGCGCCGGGAGAGGTCACCGATGACGGGACCCAGCACCATCCCGGCGACGACGTAGACCGAGATGATCCCGGCTGCCGCGGCGGGTCCGAGCCCTTCGCCCGCGGTGAGGAACGGCATCCCCCAGAGCAGCACGAACGCCGTGCCCGCGAAGGGCGTCGTGAAGTGGGACCAGAAGGCGAGGCGCGTGCCGGGGTGCGCCCAGGCGGCGCGGATGCCCACGCCGGTGTCGATCGAGGAGGTCACCACCCGGACGACGCCGGTGTCCGTGTTCACGGTGACGTCGGCACCGCGCTCGGCGGGGTGGTTGCGGATGATCAGCCACACCAGGACCGTGAAGAGCAGCCCGAGTCCGGCGATGCTTCCGAATGTCACCGACCAGGACGTGGCGTGCAGCAGGGCGGCGACCGGCACGAGGGCGATCAGCTGGCCCGTCTGCCCGATGATGCCGGTGAACTGGACCATGAGCGGCCCGCGCTGTGCGGGGAACCAGGTCGCGACGAGGCGCAGCACCGCCGGGAACACCGCCGCATCACCGGCGCCCAGCAGGACACGGGCGACGATGGCGACGCCGATGCTCGGGGAGAGCGCCATCGTGAGCTGACCGGCGGCCATGAGCAGCATGCCGATCGTGATGATCGGACGTGAGCCGTAGCGGTCGAGCAGCACACCCACCGGGATCTGCATGCCTCCGTAGACGGCCAGCTGGACGACGGCGAAGAGCGCGAGCGTGGAGGCGTCGGCATCGAAGCGGTCCGCTGCCTCGACGCCGACCGCGCCGAGGGACGTGCGGTTGGTGATCGCGAGCACGTACGCGGCGACCCCGACGGACCAGATCGTCCATGCGCGCCACCCCGGGTTCGCAGAGGCGGGGGAGGCGGACAGCACCTTTCCACGCTACTCCTGCGCAGGAGTGCCGCCGCACGCACCGCGATGTCGGCGGTCGGCGCTACCGTGCACGCATGACAGGGAACACTCAGCATCACACCATCGACTATGTCGAGCTCGTCGTCACCGACCTGGCAGCCGCGAAGGAGTTCTATAGCTCCGCCTTCGGATGGGAGTTCGTCGACTATGGACCGGAGTATGCGGGCATCGCGTCCGGCAGAGGTGATGGGAGTGAGGTCGGCGGTCTGATGCGCGCCGACGAGCCCCGACCGGTGGGTGGTCCGCTCGTGCTCCTGTACTCGGATGGCCTCGATGCGACTCGCGATGCGGTCGAGCACGCGGGTGGGCGGATCCTCCAGGAGCCGTACCCGTTCCCCGGCGGGCGCCGTTTCCACTTCGCTGATCCGTCCGGCAACGAGCTGGGGGTGTGGTCGACGCAGTGACCTTGCCGGCTCAGCGCTAGGGTGCTGAGCATGACAGGTCACCCCGTGGACAAAGACTCGGTCGTCGCGTTCGTTCGGACCCAGGGCAGGGGAGTGGTGGCCACGGTGAGCTCGGGCGGCACGCCCGAGGCTGCACTCGTCGGCCTGGTCGCGTTGGACGACGGCACGATCCTCTTCACGACCCGCGCATCGTCGCGGAAGCACGAGAACATCGCGCGCCGGTCGGCGGTCGCGCTCGTCGTGGGTACCGAGGGGGAGGTGTCGCTGCAGATCGAGGGCACCGCGACCATCGCTTCTGCCGAGCGCCGTGCGGAGCTCGCTGAGGAGTTCCTCAACCACGCACCCGGCTCGCGTGTGCGAGACCCGGCGTTCGCTCTCGTCATCGTCACGCCGACCTGGGTGCGCTCGTACGACGTGTCCGGTGCGGAAGCCGTCGTCCGCGAGGAGGACTGGACAGCGGGGCCATAGAGCGCGCGGTGTCGGTCACGGTCACGCACCGCGAAGGCGTGCCGCACCGGCCTGTGTGACGCCGCTCTGTGTGACGCCGTTCAACCGCGCGGCCTCGCTCCGCCGCGCGGCATCGTTCGGTTGCGCGGCAATGGTCGGTTGCGCGGCAATGGTCGGTTGCGCGGCAATGGTTGGTTGCGCGGCAATGGTTGGTTGCGCGGCAATGCTCAGATGCGCGGTGGGGAGACCGAGGAGAGCCAATTCGCGATGATCCTGAGGAAGATCTCCGGCTGTTCGACCCACGGGTAATGTCCGCAGCCGTCGATCATCGAGAGGCGTGCGCCGAGAGTCGTGGCGTAGTCCGCGACGGGGCGGATGCCGGTGAGGTAGTCGTGGCTGCCGCCGACGACGAGCGTTTGCCGCAGGGGAGCGGCGCGGATACGAGCGGGCGCGTCAGCAGGGATGTCGGTGAACCACGCCAGCGCGGAGGCCAGGCTGACGACACCCAGTGACGCGTGAGCCTGTTCGATCTCGGTCCAGTGCGCGTACGTCGCCGGGGCTTGTCGACGGAACGCCTCACGGAACGCATCCTCGGTGGTCGGATCGTCCTGTTTCAGCGAACGGAGTGCTTCTGCGACAGCGGGATCGGCGGTGTCGAGAACGACGGAGTCCCCGTCGTGACGGGTACCGGTCAGCCAGGTGGCGGGCGGCGTGACGAGAGCCGACGACCGCACGCGACCCGGATAGCGCGTCGCGACGGCGAGGGCGAGGCGGGTACCCGCGGAGTGCGCGAGAAGGTCGATCCCGTCGAGCCCCATGGCATCTGCGAGGGCGATCACGTCGTCCGCGTCCGCCCACCATCCACGGGAGAGTCCGCCGCTCTGTGGCGTTCCGCGTGGATGCAGGACGAGGAGTCGGCGGACGCGGTCGAGCCCTGCCAGATCACCCAGATACTCGGAACCGCGACATGGACCGCCAGGGAGGACGATGAGCGGCTCGGCGTCAGAGTCTCCCGACTCGGTGACAGCGAAGGGGAGATCCAGCTCTTCAACGTGCACGGCTTCCACCCTGCCATGACCCGGCGCGGGAGGGGAGATGCGTCCCGCGCACGTTTCGCACGCACTTCCTTCGCCTGGCGTGTGTGCGTAACGATACGAGCCGCTACGCGAGCCCCGATCCGAGAAGATGATTGCTGAAGTCACGAATGTGACCGGCGCCAGCGAACGTTCTGGCGAGCTGAATCGCCGCCGCGTAGTCCGCTTCGTTCACCTCGGTCACGCTCTCGAGCGCAAACCCGCCAGGGCCCTCGAGTCCGATGACTGTCACGTCGCGGATCCCGGATGCGAGCATTTCCTCCTCGAGTTCACGCGCGGTGTGGAAGTGACCGCCGGGGAAACGTGTCGATCCAACCGGCGTGCCCACGCGCAGAAGATCGAGCCACCCATCGAGATCGGCGTCCAGGAGAGCTGGCTCCAACGCCGCGGCGGCGAAGACAGCCAGCCGGGGGATTGCGGATGCGTGTACGACCCCACCGGGCCGGCAGACGCGACGTGCCTCCCTCAACGCTCGGCGGCGATCATCACGCCCCGCCAAGTGATAAAGCGGTCCGGCGATCAGCACCGCATCGAACGAGTCATCGGGAAAATCGAGTGCTCGTGCGTCGCCGACAACGGCCTTGAAGGTGCCGACGAGCGCGGCCGTCGCAACCTGACTGGGCACGGGATCCACCAGCACCACGTCATACCCCGTAGCAACAAGTGCCGCCGCATGCACACCGGTCGCTCCGCCGACATCGAGGACACGGGCAGGGGGAGGGGTGGCACGGCGGATCACTTCCTGAGTTCGCTCGAACTCGAGTCGCCCCTGGGCGGATCGTGTTGTCAGGCGCGCATTCTCATCGAACTCGCCACTGTAGTAGGCCTGTATCGCCTCGTCGATTTCGTTCTGATTCATGCGTCACCGTTCTGTAACCGATGAAAGCGCTCTCTCTGTCCGTCCGCGCGCCCGATTCGAACTCGGCCATCCTAGAAGCGGCAGGCGCGCAGCGGTCGAGGCCAGGACCGGGAAATAGGTCCACAGACGTCGGACCGATGGGCGTGGGATCACCGGCTCCGCAATTCCTCCCGCGGCGCCGCTGCGCCTCGGGCCGCTTGTCTCATCGATCCCACGGTCCGACACGCGGTCAGGGATCGCTCGGTGCAGGCGCAAGACGAGGGGAGACGAGGAACAGACCGCCACCTCCTTGAACTGACATAATGTGCATTATCGGATATCGCCTGTGCTGACGACGGCGGAGTTACCGTGCGCCCACGTACTCCGCCAGATGCTGTCCCGTCAGCGTCGAGGCGTCCGACACCAGTGCGGCCGGAGTGCCCTCGAACACGATGCGTCCGCCGTCGTGGCCCGCGCCAGGACCGACGTCGATGATCCAGTCCGCGTGTGCCATGACCGCCTGGTGGTGCTCGATGACGATCACCGTCTTACCTGCGTCGACCAGGCGATCCAGCAGACCGAGGATCTTGTCGACGTCGGCGAGGTGCAGGCCTGTCGTCGGCTCGTCGAGCACATAGACGTCGCCCTTCTCGCCCATCTGGATCGCGAGCTTGATGCGCTGGCGTTCACCGCCGGACAGTGTCGACAACGGCTGCCCGAGCGACAGGTACCCGAGTCCGACGTCCTCGAGCCGCCCGAGGATCGCGGCAGCCGCCGGAAGCTTGGCCTCACCGTCGCTGAAGAATCCGCGGGCCTCGGACACCGGCAGGTCGAGCACCTCGGTGATGTCCTTGCCCCCGAGCTTGTAGTCGAGCACCGCCGCCTGAAAGCGCTTACCTCCACAGTCTTCACAGGGCGTCTCGATCGTGTCCATGAAGCCGAGCTCCGTGATGATCACGCCCGCACCCTTGCACGTGGGACACGCGCCTTCGGAGTTCGCGCTGAACAGTGCCGGCTTGACGCCGTTGGCCTTCGCGAACGCCTTGCGGATCGGCTCCAGCAGCCCGGTGTACGTGGCAGGGTTGCTCCGGCGCGATCCCTTGATCGCGGACTGGTCGATCGCCACGACACCGTCGCGGCCAGTGACCGATCCGTGGATCAGCGAACTCTTGCCGGAACCGGCGACGCCCGTGACGACGGTCAGCACGCCGGTCGGGATGTCGACGCTCACATCCTGCAGATTGTTCGTCGAAGCTCCGCGCACTGCGATCGCTCCCTTCCCCGTACGCACCTCTTCCTTCAGGCCCGCACGGTCCTCCAGATGCTCGCCGGTGCGTGTGCCACTGGCCTTGAGCCCCTCGACGGTGCCTTCGAAGCAGATCTCGCCACCGGCACTCCCGGCCCCCGGACCGAGGTCGACCACGTGATCGCCGATCGCGATCGTCTCCGGCTTGTGTTCCACGACGAGCACGGTGTTGCCTTTGTCACGCAGCTGCAGCAGCAGCCGGTTCATGCGCTGGATGTCGTGCGGGTGCAGCCCGATCGTGGGCTCGTCGAAGACGTAGGTGACGTCCGTGAGCGAGGAGCCGAGGTGGCGCAGCATCTTGATCCGCTGCGCCTCTCCCCCGGACAGCGTGCCGGAGGGCCGTTCCAGGCTCAGGTAGCCCAGCCCGAGGGTGACGAAGGCATCGAGGTTCGCACTCAGTGCCTGCAGGAGCGGGGCCGCTCCGGGCAGCGTCAGGCCGCGCACCCACTCAGCGAGGTCCGTCACCTGCATGCGACAGGCATCGGCGATGCTGATGCCGTCGATCTTCGACGACCGCGCGCCCTCGGTGAGCCGCGTGCCGTCGCACTCCGGGCACACCGCGAACGTGGCGACGCGCTCCACGAAGGCGCGGATATGCGGCTGCAGCGCATCCAGGTCCTTCGAGAGCATCGACTTCGTGATCTTGGGGATCAGGCCCTCGTAGGTCATGTTGATGCCCGAGATCTTGACCTTGGTCACCTCGCCGTAGAGGAAGAGCTGCCGCTGTTTGTCGGTGAACTCCCGGATCGGCTTGTCGGCGGGATAGAAGCCCGACTGCGAGAACCCCTTCACCATCCACCCGTCTGCCGTGTACCCGGGCACCATGATGGCGCCCTCGTCGAGCGACTTGGACTCGTCGACGATCTGCGAGAGATCGAGGTCGGACACCGCTCCCCTGCCCTCGCATCGCGGACACATCCCTCCGAGGTAGATCGCGTCCTTCACGATCTTCTTCTCTCCGCCCGGCCCCGTCATCACGCCGCTGGCCTTCTGCGTGGGGATGTTGAACGAGAACGCGGTCGGACCGCCGATGTAGGGCTGGCCGAGCTTGCTGAACAGGATGCGCAGCATGGCGTTGGCGTCCGTGACCGTCCCCACGGTGGACCGCGGGTTCGCGCCCAGCCGCTCCTGATCGACGATGATCGCCGTGGTGAGGCCCTCGAGCACATCCACGTCCGGGCGCGGTACGGACGGCATGAAGCCCTGCACGAAAGCGCTGTAGGTCTCGTCGATCATGCGACGCGACTCTGCGGCGATCGTGTCGAACACGAGCGAGCTCTTCCCCGAGCCGGACACCCCGGTGAAGACGGTGAGGCGGCGTTTCGGGATCTCGACGCTGACGTCCTTCAGGTTGTTCTCCCGCGCGCCCTGCACGCGGATGAGATCGTGAGTGTCCGCGGGGTGCTCTGCTGCGCTCATCGGCGCCCTTTCTGTCGAGGCGGTTGGTGGCGGTCGCTCAGGCGGCCTGATTGATTCGAAGGAGGTTCCCCGCCGGGTCGCGGAATGCGCAGTCCCTGACGCCGTACGGCTGATCCATGGGCTCCTGCACGACATCGGCGCCCGCTGCCACCAGGCGGTCGAACACGGCCTCGAGATCGTCGCTGGCCAGGGTGAGCGCGGCGTAGCTCCCCTTCGCGATGAGTTCGAGGATGGTCTGCCGCTCCGCGTCGGTGAGGCCGGGGTCGGTCGCCGGCGGGTGGAGCACGATCGAGGTCTCCGGCTGACCGGCGGGGCCGACGGTGAGCCAGCGCAGTCCGTCGTACCCGACGTCGTTGCGCACCTCGAAGCCGAGGGCGTCGCGGTAGAACCCGAGAGCGGCGTCCGCGTCGGTGTGTGGGAGGAAGGCGTAGTGGATGCTGATGTTCATGGTGCTCACGCTAGGTGCGCGTCGGTGCGCGGCGCTTCTCGATTCCTGATCGGTCTGGTGACGTGCTTCGCCTGGAACGAGGGGATCCCCTCGACGGTGGCGGCGCGTTCACGGTACACGCTGGGTGAGACACCCACCAGCTCTGAGAATCGCGTGCTGAAGGTGCCGAGCGACGAGCACCCCACCTCGAAGCACACCTCCGTCACGCTCAGGTCTCCGCGCCGGAGCAGCGCCATGGCGCGCTCGATGCGCCGCGTCATCAGATAGGAGTACGGCGACTCGCCGTAGGTCTCCCGGAAGCGCCGGCCGAGGTGACCCGCGGACAGGTGCACACCGCGTGCGAGGGCCTCGACGTCCAGCGGCTTCGCGTACTCCCGGTCGATCCGGTCCCTGACCTTCCGCATCACCACGAGCTCGCGCAGACGAGCGTCATCCACGGGTGTCACGTGTCGATCCTCCCATGTCACGGGATGCCGCGTCATGACGGACTGCGACGCGCGCGGGCGCTCCTCCCCCACGGGACGCCTGTGAGCGCTACCCTGGGGGCATCCTCACAGGATCTTCTCAGAAAGGGTCCCCCACCATGTCTGAAGCATTCACAGAGACGAAGTCGTTCTTCAAGTCGATCCGCGTGGCCCTCGCCGTCTCCGGCGCTCTGGCGCTCATCGCGGGCATCGTCCTCCTCGTGTGGCCGGTGAAGTCGGCCGTCATCGTGACGGCGATCTTCGCCTCGTATCTGATCATCGCCGGAATCGTCTACATCGGACTCGGCATCTTCTCTCGGGAGAAGGGCGGATGGGCGCGCGTCGGCCATATCGTCCTCGGCCTGCTCTACATCGCCGCCGGCGTCATCGCGTTCTTCAACCTGAACGTCGCCGCCGCCACCCTCGCGCTCGTGGTCGTCATCTTCATCGGCGTGAGCTGGATCGTCGACGGCGTCGTGGCACTCTCCCTGCTGGGCAGAGACGGCTCGCGGGTCTGGACGATGCTCTACGCCGTGCTCAGCATCATCGCCGGAATCATCGTGCTGTTCTCCCCGGCCATCGCCGGATTCGCGTTCTGGCTGCTGCTCGGCATCTCGCTCGTGGTGCTCGGCATCATCCAGATCGTCCGCGCCATCACGCTCGGCAAGGACGAGAAGAAGGTCCTCGGCGACGTGCAGGGTTCGCCCGCCGTCTGATAGCCACGCAGACAGTTCCGCCCCGGCCCCGTTCACGGAGCCGGGGCGGAGTCGTCCGGTCGAGGTCAGTCGGCGACGAACGCGCTGACGTCACCGACGAGTCGGGTGTTGTCGGCAGGAACGGGGTCGATGACCGCCTTGGCGACCTCGGCGGCGAACTCCGAGACGTTGTACAGGCGCCCGGCGGACTCGCGGCGCTCGGCGATCGCCCCCGGGTTCGCGCGCTCCAGCAGGGTGGCGGTGATGGTGCCCTCGATCATGTCGCCCGACACGACGGTGAAGCCGATGCCCTTCTCGGCCAGACCGGGGATGAGCTCTCGCAGGGCGTCCTCTCCGGCGCGCTTCGACAGCGCGACGGGCTCGTACTCGGGCATGGTCGGGGTGGTGCGGATGAAGTGAGCCTGGTGGCTCGTCACGAAGACGACCCTGGCGCCGTCCTCGAGCAGCGGAGTCGCGGCTTCGAGGACGTTCAGCTGCGCGTCGCGGTTGAGAGTGAGCGCGTAGTCCGCTGCCATGCCCGACTCCATGCCGCCCGAGGCGTTGAGCACCAGCACGTCGAGGCGACCGTACTCCGCGCGCACCGCGTCGAACATCGCCGCGACCGAGGCGGGATCCGTCAGGTCCGCACCGACGACCAGGGCGCGACGTCCGAGTTCGCGCAACTCGGCGGCGAGCTTCTCGGCTCGCGGCGCCTTGTTCCGGAAGTTGATGACGACGTCCGCGCCGGCCTCCGCGAGGTAGCGCACGGTGTCGGCGCCGATGCCCCGGGACGAGCCGGTGACAAGAGCGACCTTGCCGTCGAGGGATCCTGCGGGAAGAACGTCGGTCACGGTGACTCCTCATGCTGCGTGGAACGCCGTGATCGCACGGCTCTCACACATTACCAAGGGGGCGCAGTGGCGCCGGGACGGGCGGTGCCGCGCGTGATACGTTGACGACAAAGGAGGCCGTATGGACAACTTCTCGACATTCGTGACGTTCATCGACCACTGGGCCTGGATCGGCTGGCTCGTGCTGATCGCCGTCTTCCTGGTCATCGAGATGCTCTCCCTCGACTTCACGTTCCTCATGCTCGCCTTCGGCAGCGTGGTCGGCCTGGTCAGCGACTTCCTCGGCGTGCCGGTCTGGATCCAGATCATCATCGCGGGCGCTGCTGCCGCCCTTTTCATCCTCTTCCTGCGGCCGCCGCTGCTGCGCCGCCTGCACCGCGGAGCGGATCCGACCCGCTCCAACGTCGACGCGCTCGTCGACCTCCGCGGCATCGCCCTGAGCGACATCACCCAGATCTCCGGACAGGCCAAGCTCGCCAACGGCGACACCTGGACCGCCCGATCCTCGTCACCGGTGGCGATCCCCGCCGGCGCCCCCATCGCCGTGAGCGCCATCAACGGCGCCACCGCCATCGTCCGTCCCCTCAACGACTAGGAGCCCCCGCCGTGGACGACGCCTCCTTCATCCCCACCGTGATCATCTGGATCCTGGTGATCGCGGTCATCATCTTCGTGATCGTCACGATCGCCCGGGCGATCCGCATCATCCCGCAGGCCACGGCCGGCGTGGTGGAGCGGCTGGGTCGGTACCACAAGACGCTCTCCCCCGGCCTCAACATCCTGGTCCCGTTCATCGACCGCCTGCGACCGCTGATCGACATGCGCGAGCAGGTGGTGTCCTTCCCGCCGCAGCCCGTCATCACCGAGGACAACCTGGTGGTGTCGATCGACACCGTCGTGTACTTCCAGGTCACGGACGCGCGCGCCGCGACCTACGAGATCGCGAACTACCTGGGCGCCGTGGAACAGCTCACCACCACCACGCTGCGGAACGTGGTGGGCGGTCTGAATCTCGAAGAGGCGCTGACCAGCCGCGACAACATCAACGGCCAGCTCCGCGTCGTCCTCGACGAGGCCACGGGCAAGTGGGGCATCCGCGTCGGCCGCGTCGAGCTGAAGGCGATCGACCCGCCCGTCTCGATCCAGGACTCGATGGAGAAGCAGATGCGCGCCGAGCGGGATCGCCGTGCAGCGATCCTCACCGCGGAGGGCACCAAGCAGTCCGCGATCCTGGAGGCCGAAGGTCTGCGGCAGGCCGAGATCCTGCGCGCCGAGGGCGACAAGCAGGCCGCCGTCCTGCGGGCGCAGGGTGAGGCCGAGGCCATCCAGAACGTCTTCAGCGCCATCCATCAGGGCGCGCCCGACGACAAGCTCCTCGCCTACCAGTACCTGCAGATGCTGCCGAAGATCAGCGAAGGCCCGTCCAACAAGCTGTGGATCGTTCCCAGCGAGCTCACCGAAGCCCTCAAGGGCATCGGCAGTGCCTTCACCCCGAAGCCGGGACAGGGCCCGAGCCACACCACCCCGAACGCGTGACCCACCCGTTCTTCCCGTCGTCGATCCACCCCCGGGTCTTCGCGCACCGCGGCCTCGTGACGGAAGCCGGCGCGGAATCCGGCGTCTGGGAGAACACCGCGGCCGCCTTCGCCGCCGCACACGCCGCAGGGGTGGAGTACATCGAGACGGACTGCCAGGTGACCGCAGACGGCGACGTCGTCCTCGTGCACGACGCGGACCTGCAGCGGCTCGCCGGTGATCCGCGTGCGGTGAACACGGTGCGGACGCGCGAGCTCCGGGAGCTGTTCGCCGACCATGGCGGCCTGCTCACGGTGGCGGAGGCGCTGTCGTCCTTCCCCGAACTCCGCTTCAACATCGACGTGAAGACAGCAGCCGCCACCACGCTCCTCGGCCCCGTGCTGGCGCCGCACACGCACCGCGTGCTGGTGACGAGCTTCTCCGACGGCAATCGGCGTGCGACGGTGGAGGCCGTCCGCCGGACAGGAGTCTCCCTGCGTCCGGCGACCTCCGGCGGCAGCCGCACGATCGCCGCGTTGCGCACGCTGTCCTCGCTGCACCTCTCCCCCGCCCGTGCGCTGCGGGAGATCGACGCGCTGCAGATCCCGGAGCGCCATCGCGCGCTCGCGGTGCTGACTCCCGCGCTGCTTCGCGCGGCGCATCGACACGGGGTCGAGGTGCACGTCTGGACGGTGAACGAGCCGGAGGACATGAAGCGTTTGGTCTCCGCAGGCGTGGACGGGCTCGTGTCCGATCGGGCGGATGTCGCCGTCGCCACTGTCGCTCCGCAGTGAGCTGAACGCGCGCATATCCCCCGGCGCTGGGATTCCCCTGTGAATAGCGCGCGGATGCAGCATTCGTGGATGAAGCCCACAGGGTCGAGCGTTATACCTGACAGCGACGAGAGGACCACACAATGGCAGATCGCAGCCTGCGCGGCATCCGACTCGGCGCCCAGAGCCTACAGAGCGAAGAGGGCGTCGTTTTCATGGAGCGCCGTGAGACCACCTACACCTGTGACACCTGCGGACACGACACCACGCTCATGTTCGCCGCCGATGCGGAGCCGCCTCAGACCTGGGAGTGCCGTTCCTGCGGCGCCGAGGCCCGACTGAAGGTCGACGGCCAGGCCGTCACCCTCGAGGCGACCGACGAGAAGGCAGCACGCACCCACTGGGACATGCTCATGGAGCGCCGCACGCGCGCCGAGCTGGAGGAGCTCCTGGAGGAGCGCCTCGCCTACATCCGGGCCCGCCGCGGCGCCGGAGAGGACCCCACCCGCGAGAAGATCGGCGCCTAGCGCCGACGGGCGCGCAACCACCCGAACCCGAGCGCGCCCAGACCGCCCCAGAGCAGCAGCTGCTGCACCCAGGGGCCCAGGACAACACCCGCCGTGAGGCCGGTGCGGAGCTCGACATCCTCGAGCATCGCCCCGGCCTCATCTGCGTCCAGGCTCGTCACCGTGCGACCGTCGTGGCGGATGATCTGACTCGTGCCGACGGTCGACACGTTCACGACGCTCCTGCCGGTCTCGATCGCGCGCATACGGGCGAACGCCAACTGCTGCAGGTTCTCGTCGGTGCCGCGGAAGTCGGCGTTGTTCGTCTGGAAGACCAGGACCTCCGCGCCGCCGTTCACGCTTTCGGTGATCACGTCGTCGTAGATGACGTCGAAGCAGATCGCGAGTCCGACGGGCACGCCGTCGACCTCGACGAGGGGCGGGTTGGTCCCCGGGGTGTACTCGCGCTGGATCAGACCGATCAGGTCGGGGGCCAGCATGTTGAAGAACTCGCGGTCGGGCACGTATTCGCCGAACGGGACCGGGTGGCGTTTGTCGTGGGTCTGCGCGGCCGACCCATCGGGCAGCCACAGCATCGATGTGTTGTAAAAGAGGTCGCCGCGCCCGGTGGGGGCGTTCGCGAGCAGGGGCGCATCGATGCGGTTCGAGACCAGCGTCATACGGCGCGCGATGGCCGAGTTCTGGAACGGGTCGGCGTCCAGCGATCCCTCCGGCCAGACGAGCAGATCGACGTCCTCGCCGTATAGCGGCTCGGTCGCAGCGGTCTGGGCCTCGATCACCTCGAACGGCTCTCTGACGTCGAAGTACCCGGTGGGTCCGTTGCCCTGGACCGCGCCGATGCGCATCGCCCCTGACGGCGTCGTGGGGTAGAGCGGCATGGCCATGAGGACGACGGCGACCACCGCCGGCACGAGGAGCCGCAGCGGTCGCCGCCACGCCCCCGTGCGGACGACCTCGATCAGCATCGCGACCAGCAGCACCATCAGGAAGCTGAGTCCGCTCACACCAATCCACGACGTCACCGGCGCCAGGGGACTTTCCGCCTGCGTCATGCCCAGACGCGCCCACGGGAAGCCGCCGTAGGGCCACCAGCCCACGAACAGCTCCCGCCCCACCCAGAGCGCGGCCACCACGAACGGCAGGCCGAGGAGTCGTCCTGCCGTACCGGGGAAAGCGCGCGGCATCCAACGGTAGGCCAGGGCGATCGGGATCAGCGCGACGGCGGTCAGCACGCCCTCGACCACGCTCAGCGCCGCCCACGGTAGCGGTCCGAGGTATCGCGACGTCCACGACACCAGGAGGCCGAAGAAGAGGATCCCGTAGACCAGGCCGATCAGCAGCGCGCCGCCGGCGCGACGCCCGATCAGCGCGAGCAGCAACAGCGCTGTCGCAGGGAAGACGAGGACCCACACCGCGGCTTCGGGGAACGACAGATCCATCAGGACGGCCGCGGCTGCGGCGGCGAGCAGTGCCGCCCAGAGCGGCAGAAGGGCGCGCGGGCGCACAGGCTGAGTGGTCACGGCATCACGCTCACAGGGACGAGTAGGCGACGATGCCGCGCCGTACTCCGTCGAGCGCGGCCCGGGCAGTGCGGGCGAGCGTGGCGTCCTCTGCGACGATCGACAGCTGATCCAGGAGGTCGATCGTCTGCTTGGCCCAGCGCACGAAGTCCCCCGCCGCCATGTCCGCGTCCACGAGCACCCGATCCAGGGCGCTCCCCCGCGCCCAGGCGTGCATGGCACCCGCCAGCCCCGCGGCGAGCGGTTCGCTGCCGGGGAGCTGATGGTCCTGCTCCAGGTCGTCCAGCTCGGACCACAGCTCCGTCGTGCGATCGTAGGCGGCGCGGAACGGTCCCCGCGGCAGGCCCCTCTCCCCGCCGTTCGCCTCGTCTCGACGCGGCTCGTACACGAGACAGCACGCCATGGCCGCGAGCGACGGGGCGTCGAGTCCCTTCCACAGCCCCTGACGGAGGGACTCGGCGACCAGCAGGTCGCGCTCCCCGTAGATCCGCCTCATGGTGCGTCCCGCCTCGGTGAGGACGGTCTCCTCGCCCTGTCGGCCCAGGTAGTCGAGCGTCTCGAGCACCTCGACCACGCGGTCGAACACCCGCGCGACGGTACCCGTGCGCGTCTCGATCTGACGACGGATGCGGTCGGTCTGCCGCTTGAGCTTCCAGTACCGCTCCGCCCAGCGCGCGTGCGCCTCCCGGTCGGGGCAGCGATGGCAGGGGTGCCGCTGCATCCGGGTGCGCAGCGACTGGATGCGCGCCAGCCGCTTGTCCCGCGCGGAGCGAGGGGCGGAGGCATCCTGCCGGTTCTTCTTCTCCAAGTCGCTGAGCTCACGGCGGATCGCGGCGTACTCGGGGAAGTCACCGTGCTCGCAGGCCATTGCCGAGCGGTAGCCCGTCAGTGACTCCTCCGCCTCCCGCACCTGCCGTGCGAGACCGACCACGGCGCGGTCCGCCTGGAACTGGGCGAACGACGACTCCAGGATCTGCCTGGCCCTGGCCTTCCCGAACAGGTCGATCAGATTGACGGCCATGTTGTACGTCGGACGGAAGCTGGAGTTGAGCGGGTAGGTGCGCCGTGAGGCGAGAGCGGCCACCGCCTGCGGGTCCATCCCCTCGCTCCATTGCACGACCGCGTGGCCCTCGACGTCGATGCCCCGGCGTCCGGCGCGGCCGGTGAGCTGCGTGTACTCCCCCGAGGTGATGGCGACGCGCGCCTCCCCGTTGAACTTCTCCATCTTCTCCAGCACCACGGTGCGGGCCGGCATGTTGATCCCGAGTGCCAGCGTCTCGGTGGCGAACACGACCTTCACGAGCTTGCGCTGGAACAGCTCCTCGACCACCTCCTTGAAGGCGGGCAGCAGGCCGGCGTGATGCGCCGCGACGCCGCGCTCCAGATTGTCGAGCCACTCCCAGTACCCGAGCACGCCGAGATCCTCGTCGTGCAGCGTGCGCGTGCGATCCTCGACGATCGCGCGGATCTCGGCCCGCTCCTCGGTCGTGGTCAGACGGACGCCCGAACGGCGCACCTGCTGCACGGCGGCGTCGCAGCCCACCCTGCTGAAGATGAAGAAGATCGCCGGCAGCAGGTTGGAGCGTTCGAGCAGCTCGACGACGTCAGGTCGATCCATCCGCTCGATCCGCCGCGCGTTCGCCGCGCGCACGGGTCGCCGTCCCCCGCGCGGAGGACGCTGCGCCTGGCGCCCCGCGTGCCGGTTGCTGCGGTACGACTGCGCCTGCCTGTTGCTCTCGTACGTCGAACCGGTGAAGGACCGGATGCGCATGAGCTCCTGGTTCACCTGGGCGGTGGCCAGTCCCGCCCGGTCGTCGAACAGCGGGAGCAGGTCATCGCGCACCAGCACGTGCTGCTCGAGAGGCACCGGGCGCACCTCCGAGACGATCACCTCGGTGTCGCCGCGGACGGTGTCCAGCCAGTCTCCGAACTCCTCCGCGTTGGACACCGTCGCGCTCAGGGACACCAGCCGCACCTGCGGCGGGAGGTGGATGATGACCTCTTCCCACACGGCACCCCGGAAGCGGTCCGCGAGGTAGTGCACCTCGTCCATCACCACGTATCGCAGCTCGCGCAGCGCCGACGAGTCGGCGTAGATCATGTTGCGCAGCACCTCGGTGGTCATCACCACGATGCGTGCGTTGCCGTTGATGTTCGTATCGCCGGTGAGGAGGCCCACGTCATCGGCCCCGTAGACATCGACCAGTTCGCGGAACTTCTGGTTCGAGAGCGCCTTCATCGGCGTGGTGTAGAACGCCTTCTGCGTCGGAGTCTGCATCGCCAGGTGGATGGCGAACTCCCCGACGATGGTCTTGCCCGCCCCCGTCGGGGCGGCGACGAGCACGCTCCGTCCGTTCTCGAGCGCATGGCAGCCGGCGACCTGGAAGGGATCGAGCTGGAACCGCTGCCGCGCGGCGAACGCGGCGGTCTGCGGGTGCAATGCGGCGTCCTGCGCCTGCGCGTAGCGGTCGGCGGGCGAGGTCATGCGGTGTCCGGCGCGAGACCCGCAGCAGTGTCGCGTCTGCGCTTGCGGCGGTCGAAGATCAGCGACAGACCCGCCGCCGCGAAGAACAGGACGATCAGGATCCCGGCGAGCATCAGCATGCTCACGACGTCGGCGGCCGGCGTCGCCAGCGCGGCGAAGATCGTCGCGATCAGAACGGCCACGCGCCAGCCTTTGAGGATCGCCCGGCCGGACATCACACCGGCGAGGTTGAGCGCCACCAGGAACACGGGGAGCACGAACGAGACGCCGATGACGATCATCAGCTTGAAGACGAAGTCGTAGTACTCCTGGGCGTAGTAGAAGTTGGTCGCGCCCGCGGGCGTGAAGCTCCACATCAGCTCGATCACGTGCGGCATGATCATGACGCCGAGGTAGCACCCGGCGAAGAACAGCGGGACGGCGGCGAGCACGAAGCCGACGGTGTACTTGATCTCCTTGCGGGTCAGACCCGGCATAATGAAGGCCCAGATCTGCCAGAGCCAGACCGGGGCCGAGATGAACAGGCCGATCGAGAAGGCGATGCGCATGCGCATGTCGAACGCGGCCGTCACGGTGCCGAAGTTCAGGGCGCTGAAGTCGTCACCCCGCTTCGCGGTGATGATGCGGATCGGCTCGGTGATGAAGTGGATAACCGGGTCGGCGACGAGGAACGCGACCACCATGCCGACCACCAGAGCGAGCGCCGCGTACATGAGACGCTTGCGCAGTTCGACGAGATGCGCGCCGAGCGACATCCGCCGATCCCGATCCGCCTTCGGCTTCACGGTCGGTTCGATGGCTGCCACGGCCGGTCAGGCGCGAGGCGGAGTCTCAGGGTCGACGCCCGAGTCCTTCACCGGGGTGGGCTCGGCGGCGGTCGAGTCCGCACGCGTCGCGTCCTCTTCCTTCATGGCCTTCATCTCACCCTTGAACACGCGGGCGGACTGTCCCATGCTCTTCGCGAGCGCCGGAAGCTTGGCGGCACCGAACAGCAGGAGGATGACGGCGAGCACGATCAGAAGGTGCCAGCCTTGCATTCCAGCGAACATTTCGATATTCCCGTCGTAGGGGGCTTTCGAACCCAGTTTACAGATCAATCCTCGGCATCGGGCCGGTGATAGAGCGCGAGTCCGCTCGCCGCCCACTCCCTGGTCGCCGCACGCGCCACGCCGGGCTCCAGCACCTCCATCGCTCCGCCGAAGCGCGCCGCGAGCCGCTTGATGCCCCGCGGGTCGGCGAGATGCAGGCGCGCGGTCACCTCGCCGTCGACGGCATCGAGCGCCTCGGCCGGCACGAAGCCGGCGAGCAGCGCAGACAGCCGCTCCGCGACCCGCACTGTGACCTCCCCCTCATCCGCCAGCCCGGCGAACGCCTCCGGCACCTGATCGCCCCCGTGGGTGATCGGGATGTCGGTGAGGACCGGCGCGCTCACCCGGTCCAGATGGAACGTGCGCATGGCCTCGCGCATGTGGCACCAGCCCTGCAGATACCACTGCCCGTTCGTGATGAGGATCTGCATCGGGTCGACCGTGCGGGTCGTCGGCGAGGCATCCGGCGCTTGGTAGGTGAAGGAGATCGCGACGCCTTCCTGCAGGCCCCGTGCGGCGACCTCCCGCACCTCGTCGACCGCGCTGGGGGCGACCACGACATCGGCAGGCGCGTCCGCGGCACCACGGGACAGCTTGGAGATCAGCCCCGCGACCAGCCCGGAGTCCGACACGGCGGGCACGGCCGCGACCATCTGCAGACCCGCGAGCAGGGCGGCGGCCTCGCGCGCGGTGAACCGCGGCACCCGGCGCAGTGCCACGTCGTTCGTGATCTCGATCACGTCCTCGAGCTCCAGGAGGTCCCAGTTGATGTCGAACATCTCCTGCGGCTGCTGCCAGTAGCCCGACTCACCGGGGAGGCCGATCACGGTGAGCTTCTCGACCATCGCGCGCATCTCGCGCGGGGTGACACCGAACTCCTCGGCCGCCTCTGCCAGCGACACCTGCCCGTGCTCGAGCAGATACGGCACCAGCGTGAGGTACAGACGCACGCGGTCGGCGGCGAGAAGCGGCTTCGGCGCAGCACTCATGAAAGTCCTCCCTCATCGGAGTGGGCCGCGACCACGGCGCGCAGGCGGCTGACCACCGCGTCACGCAGCGGCTCCGGCTCCACCACCCGCACCTCGGGGCCGTACGAAGCCAGCTCGTCGGCGAGGATGTGCAGGTCGACGAAGGGCACGCGGATGCCCTGGGATGCGGCTGTCGCGCGACGGCCGAGTCGAAGCGCCGCCTCCGTGCCTGGGGTCACCTCGAGCAGCGCCGAGTTCTGGGCGGCCACCCGCTCCAGCCCGCTAAGAGCGCGCTCACCCGCTCCTTCGCGGAGGGCCGGGTCGAAGGGCGTCGAGGTCAGCGTGACGTCGCCCACGATGCGACTCAGGAGGAAGGTGCGGTCCTCCTCCACCTCCACGTCCTCACCGTAGACATGCCAGCGCGCTTCATAGTCGACCAGCGCGAGCGGCCGGATGCGACGCCGACGCGGCGAGTCCTCCCCCGGCTTCAGGTAGTCGAATGTGACCACCCTCCCGCGCTCGATCGCGTCCTGCAGCGGGGAGAACGCGGCGTCACGGGCGGTGATGCGCGGCGCGAAGCCGATGATGGGCTCGTCTCCGTCGATGCCGAGCGCACGGATCTTCCGCACCCCTGACTGCGCGTCTCCGGAGACCGATTCCGCGCTCCACACGCTCCCCGCCAGGCGGAGGACGGCCAGTTCCGCCGGGGTGAACTCGATGTCGCTGGGAAGGTCGTATTCCGCCTGCGGAATGCGGTAGCGGGCCTCGCGCAGGTCGTTCGGGTCCGCGGCGTCGCCGATGGTCTCGATGGGGACGCCGAGCGAGCGGAGCTCATCCTTGTCACGCTCGAACATCTTCTCCAGTGCATCCGAGCGCGTCCCGGCGTCCGCCCGCTGCCGGTACCCCGAGACGTTGTCGAGGATCTGCTGCTTGGTGAGCCCGATCTCCGTGGCCATCAGCGCCACGACGAGGTTCGTCAGGCGCTCTTCGGCAGGGATACGGGCGGCCATCACGGAGCGGATGAAGAGGCGGGTGCGATACCGAGGATGTCGACCACGATCGCCATCGCCGCGGAGTTCTCGGTCTTGGGCAGCACGACGAGCACCTGCGAGCCGACGGGGCGGCCGACCAGGGCCTCCGCGACGGGAGCGGCGATCTGCGCCATCTGGTCGGTGGCCTGCTGGCCCCAGGAGCTCTGGAGCACGCTCTTGTCTTCCCAGTCCACCGCGGTGAAGTGCACGAGCGGCGCATCGTCCTTCGTGACCTTCTCGCCGTCACCGAGGATGAGCGTCTGCACGACCTGCTCCTCGGGAGCCGGGCCGTCCGGGATGATCACGCCCGGCGTGCCGTCGGGTGCGCGGACGACCGTGGGCATGCCCTGCGCGTCGTTGAACTGCAGCGAGCCCTCGGCGCGTGAGTGGAAGGCATCCACGACGTCGACCACGAACACCGCGGTGTCATCCTCCGCCATGCCGAAGCCCTTGAGGTTGTTCTCGCCGAAGTCCTCGGGGGTGAGACCGGCGACCACGCGCGTGCCCGCCGTCGCGCACTCCAGCACCTCCTTGAGACCCGGTGCCTGTGCGGCCCAGGAGTCGATGCTGGAAGCGCGCGTGTTGTCGGCGTCGTACGAGGTCGTGAAGACCTGCTCGCCTGTCTCGCCGCTGTAGATCGACAGCTGCGCGATGATCGGCTGCGTGGAGTCGACGACCGCACGACCGTCGCCGGTCACGACATCGGTGTACGAGGTCTCCGTGAGGCGCAGCGGCGCGTAGATGTCCACTTCGGGCATCGAGCCGACCTCGCCCTCCACCGACACCGCTTCGCCGATGCCGTTGTCGTGCCCGCTCCGGTCGCAGGAGGCATCGGCGGACGACGCGGTCACGCTGCACCCGGTCAGAGCGAGGGCGGCGAGGCTGAGGGAGGCCAGAACGGCGGACGTTTTACGCACGCGCTCCAGTCTATTCCGTCGCGTGCCCGGATTCGCGCGAAGCAGCCGCCTGTCGCGCACCCTCGGCGGCCTTGCCCGCCTCTCGCGCGCGCTTGCGCAGGTTCTTGTCGGTGATCTCGCGATCGCCGACCGCCCCGGGCGTCCACAGCTCGACATCCTCATCGCTGTAACTGCTCTTGGATGCCCGGCGCTTGACGGAAGGAGCCACGGCGCCCGGTGCGAGACGCCGCGCGGTGAGCAGGAAGCCGGTGTGGGCGACCATGCGGTGGTCGGGGCGGACAGCGAGGCCCTCCACGTGCCACCCACGCACCATCGTCTCGGAGGCATCGGGTTCAGTGAACAGACCGGTGCCGCGGATGTACTCCGCCACGCGGGAGAGCTGCGTCGCGGTCGCGATGTAGCAGAGGACGACGCCGCCGGGCGTCAGCGCCTCGGCGACGACGTCGATGCACTCCCACGGCGCCAGCATGTCGAGCACCACCCGGTCCACCGACGCGGGCTCGGTCTCGTGCGGAAGCGCCTCCACGAGATCGCCCACCACGACGCGCCAGCTATCCGGAGTCTCACCGAAGAACGTCTCCACGTTGTTGCGAGCGACCTCCGCGAACTCCTCGCGGCGCTCGAACGAGATCAGCGTGCCGGCGGGACCGATGGCCCTGAGCAGCGACAGCGACAGCGCACCGGACCCGACCCCGGCCTCCACCACGGTCGCGCCGGGGAACACGTCCGCCTGCATGACGATCTGCGCGGCGTCCTTCGGATAGACGATCGCGGCGCCGCGCGGCATCGACATCGCGAAGTCCCGCAGCAGCGGCCGCAGGGCCAGGTACTCGTGGCCGGAGCTGTTGGCGACGACGGAGCCGTCGGGAAGGCCGATCAGATCCCGGTGACGCAGCACGCCGTGGTGCGTGTGCAGCTCGCCGTCCTCCCGCAGGGTGACAGTGTGCAGGCGGCCCTTCGGTCCGGTGAGCTGGACCCTGTCCCCCTCGCGGAACGGACCGCTGGGACGCTGGCTCGCGGATGCGACCGTCATCGGGTGCCCTCCGCCACAGCGGCGCGAGCGTCGAAGAGCTCGACGAGGTCTCCGGCCAGCCTGCCGTCCAGCGTCGGCCAGAGTTCGTGGGCGCCGAGCCCGTCCAACGGCACGATGTGCGGCACGCCGAGCGTCAGCGCCCCGGACGCGAGGCCCGCGCGCAGACCCGTCGGGGAGTCCTCGATCACGACGACCTCCGCGATGTCCACGTCGAGCAGCGCCGCCGCCTGCAGATACGGCTCGGGGTGCGGCTTCGGATTGTCCACATCGTCACCCGCGACCACCACATCGAACGCCTCGAACTCGATGAGGTCGACGACGTCGAGCGCCATCCGCCGCAGCGACATGGTGACGAGACCCGTCGGGATGCCCGCGGCTCGGAGGTCGTGCAGCAGCTCGCGAGCGCCGGGGCGGAACGGCACGCCCTGCGTGCGCAGCGCCTGCTGGACGGAATCGGTGAGATGGGAGACGATCGCCTCCGGCTCCATCGCGACACCCGCTCCCTGCAGGATCACCGCGCTGTCGATCAGGCCGCTGCCGACCAGCTGCAGTGCGTCTTCATGACTCCACGAGCCACCGAACGACTCGACCAGTGCGGTCTCCGCCGCCATCCAGTACGGCTCGGTGTCGACGAGTGTTCCATCCATGTCCCAGAGGACTGCGCGGGGCTTTCTGCTCACTGAACCCATGCTAGCCGGGGTCGCCCACGTCCCCTCGTCGCGGACTAGCCTGGGGGGACCGGATCCGCCAACCCGAAGGGAGCACACGATGGATGTTCTCGGTCCCCGCATCGTCATCGCCGCCTTCGACGGATGGAACGACGCGGGCGAGGCGGCCAGCGGCGCGATCGCCGCCCTGCGCTCGGCCGGCGGCTACGACCTCGTGCACTCGGTGGACCCCGAGCTCTACTTCGACTACCAGTACACCCGTCCCGCGACGCGCATCGACGCCGAGGGGCGGCGTCAGCTCACCTGGCCGGAGGCCGCGCTGTGGCGACCGAAGGAACCAGGCCCAGGCCCCGAGTTCTGGCTGCTCACCGGTGCGGAACCGGCCCGTACCTGGCAGGCGTTCGCCTCCGAGTTCATCGACGTCGCGCTGCGCGACGACATCACGGGCTTCGTCACGCTCGGCGCGATGCTCTCCGACGTGCCGCACACCAGGCCCATCTCGATCTTCGCATCGAGCCAGAACGATCAGGTCCGCGAGGCGCACGGGCTGGAGCGCTCGGTCTACGAGGGCCCCGTCGGCATCCTCAGCGTGTTCGAGCACTTCGCGGAGAACGCGGGGATCCCCTCCGTCAGCCTCTGGGCGAGCGTGCCGCACTACGTCGCCTCGGCCGCTCCCTCGCCGAAGGTGACCCTGGCTCTCCTCGATCGGCTGGAGGAGCTGACCGGGGTGGACGTCGACCGCAGACATCTCCGCACTGAGGCGGCCGCCTGGGAGGCATCGATCGACGCCGCCGCCTCCGAGGACGAGGACATGGCGGAGTACATCCGACAGCTGGAGCGCACGCGCGACACCTGGGACTCCCCCGAGGCCTCCGGCGACGCGATCGCCCAGGCGTTCGAACGGTACCTGCGTCGGCGCGACGACGGTCCAGGCGACCGCAAGCGCTGATCGGGGCTCAGGCCGGGATCACGCCCATCCCCAGCAGCACGAGCAGCACGCCGCCGAGCAGGATGCGGTAGATCACGAACGGCAGGAAGCTGCGCTTCGAGATCCAGCTCATGAAGAACGCGATGACGCCGAGCGCGACGACGAAGGCGACGCCCGTCGCGGCGAGCGTGTCGCCGAAGGAGAAGAACGACGGCTCGTCCCAGCTCTTGAACAGCTGGTAGAAGCCGCTGCCGAACACCGCGGGGATGGCGAGCAGGAAGGCGTACCGCGCGGCGGCCGCGCGCTCGTATCCGAGGAACAGCCCCATCGTGATCGTGCCGCCGGAGCGCGAGACGCCAGGGATCAGCGCGAGCGCCTGCGCGAATCCGAACGCGATGCCGTGCGGGTAGGTCAGGTCGCCCAGCTTCCGGCGCTTCGCTCCCACGTAGTCGGCGACACCCAGCAGGATGCCGAACGCGATGAGCATGATCGCGACCAGCCACAGCGAGCGGAAGACGGTCTCGATCTGGTCCTGGAACAGCAGTCCGAGCACGACGATCGGGATGCTGCCGATGATGATGAGCCATCCCATGCGGGCGTCGGGGTCGTTGCGCGGGGCCTTGCCGACCAGCGAACGGAACCACTGCGAGATGATCCGCACGATGTCACGCCAGAAGAACACCACCACCGCGGCCTCGGTGCCGATCTGCGTGATCGCGGTGAACGCCGCGCCCGGGTCCTCGCCGGAGGGCAGGAAGGTGCCGATGATGCGCAGATGGGCGCTGGAGGAGATCGGCAGGAACTCGGTGAGTCCCTGGACGATCCCCAGGATGAGAGCTTCGAACAGATGCATGACAGGCTTTCAAGTCTCGGGAGGGCACGGAGGGGGCTGAGCGCCACTCAGTACGTGCGCAGCAGATCGGCCAACACCCGCTGGCCGAAGACAAGTGATTCTACGGGTACACGCTCGTCGACGCCGTGGAACATGCCCGTGAAATCGAGATCCGCCGGCAGTCGAAGGGGCGCGAAGCCATAGCCCGTGATGCCGAGCGAGGCCAGCGCCTTGTTGTCGGTGCCGGCGCCCAGCAGGTAGGGGATCACCGGCACTCCGGGGTCGTGTCGGCCCAGAGCCGCCACCATGGCGTCCACCAACTCGCCCGCGAACGGCGTCTCCATGCCGATGTCGCGCACCACGGTCTCGATGCGGATGTCGTCGCCGACGATGCGCTGCAGCTCGGCCAGCACGTCGTCCTCCGTGCCGGGGATCACGCGGACGTCGATCAGCGCCTCCGCGCGCTCGGGGATGACGTTGTGCTTGTAACCCGCGGTCAGCGCGGTGGGGTTCGTGGTGGTCCGGAAGGTCGAGCGCAGGAACGCCTCCGCGGGACCGGCAGCCGCCGCCAGGGCGTCCGGGTCCTCCGTTCCGCGGCCGCTGAGCGCGCTGAGCCCGTCCAGGAGCGCGACCGTGGTCGGCGTGAGACGGATCGGCCAGCGCGTCCGCCCGATCGCCGCGACGGCCTCGGCGAGCCGCGTCACAGCGTTGTCCTCATGCAGTCGGCTGCCGTGACCGGCTCGTCCGGTGGCGACCAGACGGATCCAGATGAGGGCCTTCTCCCCCACCTGCAGCAGGTACGCGCGCCGGTCGTCCACCGAGATGGAGTATCCGCCCACCTCACTGATCGCGGCCGTCGCGCCGGCGAACCACTCCGGGCGGTCCCGCACCACGAGCGCCGAGCCCTCCACGCCGCCGTTCTCCTCGTCCGCGAAGAACGCCAGCACGAGATCGCGCTCGGGCTGCTCGCCCGCCCGCAGGATGTCCGCGACCGCGGTGAGGATCATCGCGTCCATGTTCTTCATGTCGACCGCCCCGCGGCCCCACAGCATGCCGTCACGCACGACCCCCGCGAAGGGGTCCACCGTCCAGTCCTCCGCCATCGCAGGCACCACGTCGAGATGTCCGTGCACGACGAGCGCCGGCTTGCTGCGATCGCGCCCGGGGACCCGCGCCATCACGTTCGTCCGACGCGGTATCGGCTCGTAGTACTCCACGTCGAGCCCCAGCTCGCGAAGATAGGCCCCGACGTACTCCGCGGCCTCCCGCTCGCCCTTCGCGTCACCGCCTCCGAAGTTGGAGGTATCGAAACGGATGAGGTCACTCGCGATGCGCGCGACCTCGGGCAGGGAGGCGTCAGTCATGCGACTCAGGCTATCGAAACAGCGTGCCACGCCCGGGCGTCGCGCTCGGTTCGAACCGCCCCGGAGAACGTGCTAATCTCATTCTTCGGTCGGCAACGATCAAATCCCACACCTGCGCGGGTGGCGGAATGGTAGACGCGCTAGCTTGAGGTGCTAGTGCCCGATAGGGCGTGGGGGTTCAAGTCCCCCTCCGCGCACAGAGAACGAAGGCCCCGGATCCATGGATCCGGGGCCTTCGTCGTTCCCGGCCTTCGCGCCCTCGCGCCTCGAGCGAGGCGCGAGGGAATGGGCTCACACGGCGCCCACGCCGAAAAGCAGACCGAGCGCATACGTGATCGCCGCCGCGCCGAAGCCGATCGCGAGCTGACGCAGCGCCCGACGCAGCGGCGGGCCGCCCGACAGCACACCCACCATCGCGCCCGTGCTCAGCAGCGCGACGCCCACCAGCACGAGCGCCAGTACGATCGCCGCGGTGCCCTCGAGCCCGAAGATCCACGGCAGGACCGGGACGATGGCGCCGGAGGCGAACAGCAGGAAGCTCGAGATCGCCGCCGTCCAGTCGCTGCCGACGATCTCGTGGTCGTCCGCGCCGTGCACCAGGACCGGCCCGGTCGCCGTGCGTCGCACCCCCTCCTGAGCCGCGGTGACGATGCGGCGCGCACGGGCGAGCGACTCGGTCTGGTCCATGCCCCGGGCGCGATAGACCAGTGCGAGCTCGTTCTCGTCGATGTCCAGGTCGGCAGCGGACGCCGCCGCGTTCTCATTCGCCTCCGTCGCGGCGAGGAGCTCGCGCTGCGACCGGACCGAGACGAACTCCCCCGCACCCATCGACAGTGCGCCGGCGAGCAGCCCCGCGATACCGCTGAACAGCACGAACCCGGAGCTGACGCCGGTGGCCCCGATGCCGAGGACGAGGGCCAGGTTGCTCACCAGTCCGTCATTGGCGCCGAACACCGCGGCGCGGAACGATCCGGAGAGACGACGACGCCCGCGAGCCGCGAGGCCCCGCACGACCTCGAAGTGCACCTTCTCGTCGGCGCGCATGGCGGGGGTCGCCCACTGCTCCGCGTCGTACGGCGACCGCGCCTCCGCGCTCTGCGCCAGGGCCAGCACGAAGATCGAGCCGAAGCGACCGGCCATCCACCCCAGCAGGCGCGAGCGGACGCCCGCGCGCGGCAGTCGCCGCGGCTCCCCGCCCAGCAGGTCGAGCCAGTGCTGTTCGTGGCGTCGCTCCGCATCGGCGAGGCCCAGCAGGATCTCGCGCTCCTCCCCCGTGCGACGCGCCGCGAGCCGGCGATACACGGCGCCCTCCGCGCGCTCCTCGACCAGGTAGCGCGCCCATCGTCGGCGGTCGGACGCCGTCGATCCGGTTGCGGCAGGGGCAGACATGGAACCTCCAGTAATCACGGTGCCCGGGATGCGGGCAACCGTTCCACGCTATCCGCGAGGGTTCGCGACACGGGCCTCCTGGCACCGATTGCCAGCATTTCGGGGATCCGAAGCGGACGCCGCGACGGACGCCCTCGCAGGAGTCAGGAGCGGACGCGCTTGCGCAGCACCTCGATGCGCGACTGCAGCTGCGTGACGGTCGCCTGCGCCACGGCCGGACCACCGCAGATCCGCCGCAGCTCCGCATGCACGGCGCCATGCGGCTGCCCGGACTGCCGCGCGTAGAGGCCGACGAGGCTGTTGAGGAGCTGACGCTGCTCGCGGAGCGTGCGATGCAGCGGCGCGGGCAGCGTCGTGGTCTGCGTGGGCTCCTCGGCGGCCTCGCGCACCTCACGGTGCCGCGACTGCCGTGCCTGGCGCTGCATCAGGAGCTCATGCACATGCTCGGGCTCGAGCAGCCCCGGGAACCCGATGAACTCCTCTTCCTCCGGCGTGTTCGGCTCGGCGAGCTGCCCGAACTCCTTGCCCTCGAACACCACGCGGTCGAAGTGCGCCACCGAGGAGATCGCCTGGTAGCTGAACTCCTGGGTCAGCGCGTCGGAGGCCTCGTCCTCGCGGTTCGCGCTCTCCAGCAGGGAATCGTCGAGGCCGTCCTCGTCCTTGGACTGCCGGTCGAGTGCGTGGTCGCGCTGCTTCTCCATCTCGTTCGCGAGCTTCATCAGCACGGGGACATGCGGGAGGAAGACGCTCGCCGCCTCGCCGCGACGGCGGGCGCGCACGAAGCGACCGATCGCCTGCGCGAAGAACAGCGGCGTCGACGAGGAGGTGGCGTAGACGCCGACCGCGAGTCGAGGCACGTCCACGCCCTCGGACACCATGCGCACCGCGACCATCCAGCGCTGCGTCCCAGCGGAGAACTTCTCGATGCGCTCGGAGGCGGTCGCGTCATCCGACAGCACGATCGTCGGCTGCTCGCGGGTGATGCTGTGCAGGATCTTCGCGTATGCCCGCGCGACCGTCTGGTCCGTCGCCAGCACGAGGCCTCCGGCGTCAGGGACGTGGTGGCGGATCTCGGTCAGTCGGCGGTCGGCGGCGGAGAGCACGGCGGGCATCCAGTCGCCCTCCGGATCCAGCGCGGTGCGCCACGCCTGCGAGGTCACGTCCTTCGTGTTGTCCTGGCCGAGATGCGTCTCGAGCTCGTCGCCGGCGCTCGTGCGCCACCGCATCTTGCCCGCGTACATGTGGAACAGGACAGGGCGCACGACCCCATCGGCGAGGGCACGGCCGTATCCGTAGGCGTAGTCGGTGCTGGAGACTCGCGCACCGGACTCGTCGGGGAGATACTCCACGAACGGGATCGGCGCGGTGTCGCTCCGGAACGGGGTTCCGGAGAGCAGCAGCCGCCGCTTCGCAGGTCCGTAGGCGTCGCGGATGGCATCGCCCCAGCTCAGCGCGTCGCCGCCGTGGTGGACCTCGTCGAGGATGACCAGCGTCTTCGCGTCCTCCGTCAGGTGTCGGTGCACCGAGGACTTGGCGGCGACCTGCGCGTAGGTCACCACGACGCCGTGGTAGTGCCGCGCGGGAGCCCAATGGCTGTTGCGGAACCGCGGGTCGAGTCGGATGTGCACGCGCGCCGCCGCATCGGCCCACTGCGTCTTGAGGTGCTCGGTGGGCGCGACCACGATCACCCGGTCGACCTCACCGATGCGCATGAGCTCCACGGCGAGCGTCAGGGCGAACGTGGTCTTGCCGGCGCCCGGCGTCGCCGCCACGAGGAAGTCGCGCTGGTCGGCCTGGAAGTACGCGTCGAGGGCCTCCTGCTGCCACGCCCGCAGCTTGCTCGCCGTCCCCCACGGGGCGCGCTGAGGGAAGGACGGAGAGAGCATCGACTCCACGATAATCGCTGCCGGGGACACCGTCGCATCCGCGCGGACCCCCGCGCGCGTCCGACCCCGCCGGCCACCGGACGAGTAGGCTCACGGGGTGCGTGGCAGCCTCCATCGCCGCGCATCCCCCCGCGAAGGAGAGCCGGATGACCGATCAGGATTCGACCAGGAGCCCCTACGTCCCCAACGAGACCGCGCACCCGTGGCGACGGTTCGTCGCGCTGGGCGACTCGTTCACCGAGGGCATCGGCGACCCGGACCCCGCCGCACCGGGAGGACACCGCGGCTGGGCCGACCGTGTCGCCGAGGTGCTGGCGCAGCAGGTGGACGACTTCGCGTACGCGAACCTCGCCGTGCGCGGCAAGCTCATCGCGCAGATCGTGGCCGACCAGGTGGAGCCGGCCGTCGCACTGCGTCCCGACCTGATCTCGATCTGCGCGGGCGGGAACGACGTCATCCGCCCCGGCACCGATCCCGACGCCATCGCCGCCCAGCTCGAGGACGCGGTGGCGCGACTCTCGTCGACGGGCGCCGCGGTCATCCTCTTCACCGGCATCGACACCGGGTTCACGCCCGTGTTCCGCCCGTTCCGCGGCAAGGTCGCGATCTACAACGAGAACGTGCGCGCGATCGCCGAGCGTCACGACTGCATCGTCGCCGACCAGTGGGCGCTCAAGGTCGTGCAGGACGCCCGGTTCTTCGACGACGACCGACTTCACTACAACGCGCTCGGGCACCACGAGGTCGCGCGCATGGTGCTGCGGGCCCTCAACGTGCCGAACGACCTGGAGGCCATGCAGCCGGAGCCGCTGCCGCTGCGCACGTGGCGCGCTGCCCGGTCGGAGGACCTCGGGTGGGCGCGTGAGCACCTGGTGCCCTGGGTGCTGCGCCGGCTGCGGCACCAGTCCTCGGGCGACAACATCGCCGCCAAGCGCCCTGAGCCGTCGCCGGTCATCCTGCCCTACAAGAACTGAGCCTCAGCGGCGCAGCGCCCACAGCGCCACCGCCGCGGCCGACGCCACGTTGAGCGAGTCCACGCCGCCGGACATCGGGATCGTGACCACGGTGTCGGCGGACGCGATGGCCGTGCGCGAGAGACCGTCCCCCTCGGTCCCGAGGACCAGTGCCACACGCTCCGGGCGTTTCGCGGCATACGCGTCGAGCCCGACGGCGTCGTCGGCCAGGGCGAGTGCGGCGATGTCGAACCCCGCGCCCCGGAGGTCCTGCACCCCGGCGTCCCAGTCGAGCATCCGCGTCCACGGCACCTGGAACACGGTGCCCATGCTCACCCGCACGCTGCGGCGGTAGAGCGGGTCGGCGCAGCGCGGAGAGACCAGCACCGCATCGGCGCCGAGCCCGGCAGCCGCCCGGAACGCCGCTCCCACGTTCGTGTGGTCGCCGATGTCCTCCAGCACGACCACGAGCCGCGCCCCCTCGATCACGTCTGCGACCGGGGCGAGCGGCGGGCGATGCATCGAGGCCAGAGCACCGCGGTGCACGGGGAAGCCGGTCACCTGCGCGGCGACGTCGTCCGGCACCACGAGCACAGGAGCAGGCAGATCGCCGAGGATGCGGCCGACCTCCGCCACCCGCCGCTCCGACACCAGAACGGACCGAGGACGGTGCCCCGCGGCGACCGCCCGTGCGATGACGGTGGCGGTCTCCGCGATGTACAGCCCGCCCTCCGGCTCGGTGACCGCGCGCAGCGCGGTGTCGGTGAGACCGCGGTAGTCGTCCAGTCGAGGGTCGTCGAGGTCGGTCACGCGCTGCAGGTCCACGCCTCCACTCTGCCACCGCGGCCTGCCCTCCCCGGACGGCCCGTAGACTCGCTCGAGGAGGTGCTGTGAGCGTGTCGAACCCCGCCGAGCCGTCGGCCGCCGTCGCCCGCGCCGCCGATCTGCTGCGTGACCGCCGTGTCGCCCTGCTGACCGGCGCCGGGATCTCCACCGACTCCGGCATCCCCGCCTACCGCGGCGAGGGCGCGCGCACCCGCAGCAACCCCATGACGATCCAGACCTATCTCGGCGACGAGGCCGCTCGTCGGCGGTACTGGGTCGGCGGGCACCTGGGGTGGCGGGCCTTCGCGCAGGCCGAGCCGAACCCGGGACACGTCGCGCTCGCGCAGATGGAGGCGGACGGTCGCGTCTCCGGAGTCATCACGCAGAACGTGGACGGGCTGCACCTCCGCGCGGGCAGCTCCCACGTGATCGAGGTGCACGGCACCATGCGGCGGGTGCTGTGCCTGCACTGCGGACAGGTGTTCGATCGGCGCGACATCGCCGTGCAGATCGAGCAGCTCAATCCGTGGATCACGGTTCCGGAGAACGTGGCGCTCGCACCGGACGGCGACGTGCTGCCGGAGAGCACGGAGGGCTTCGTGATCCCGACGTGCACGGTGTGCGGCGGGATGCTGAAGCCCGACGTCGTGTTCTTCGGCGAGTACGTGCCGCAGGACCGCTTCCGCGCGGCGGAGTCGCTGCTGCGTTCGAGCTCGGCCCTGGTGGTCGCCGGCTCCTCCCTGGTCGTCAACTCCGGCGTGCGACTCGTGGAGCGGGCGCGACGCCGCGCGATCCCTCTCATCATCGTCAATCGCGAGCCGACGCGTGCGGACGCCTGGGCGGATCTGACGATCGCCGCGGGTACCAGCGACGTGCTGCCCGCCCTCCAGGAGCTGCTGCAGTGACCCACATCACCCTCATCCGCCACGGCCAGACCGACTGGAACCTCCAGCGGCGCATCCAGGGTTCGACCGACATCCCGTTGAACGACACCGGACGGGAGGACGCGCGGTGGGCGGCGGAGAAGCTGGCCGGCACCACGCATCACGCGGTGTACACGAGCCCCCTGGTGCGTGCGCGGGAGACCGCCGCGATCGTCGCCGAACGGCTGGGGCTGGAGATCGCCGGGGTGGTCCCCGATCTGCGCGAACGCGAGTTCGGCGACGGCGAGGGTCTGCTCGTGCCCGACTATATCCGCACGTACGGCGACTGGCACGCCGAGGTCCCTGGTGCCGAGTCGCTGCAGGACGTGGGCGTGCGGGCGATCGCAGCACTGCATCGCATCGCGCAGGATGCGCGTCGTCGGTCGGCCCCACAGGCCGAGTCCGTGCTCGTGGTCACGCACGGCGGTGTGATCCGCGCCGTGATCGACCACGTGTCCGGGGGCACCCTGCCGCGCGACGGCGACGTGCTGCGCAACGGCTCCGCGCACCGCTTCGTCGCCTCGCCCGGCTACCTCCGCCTGCTCGACGAGTCGCCCGTCCTCTGAGCACCCGACGGTCAGACGAGCCGCCGTCGTGGGACCGGAGATCGCCCGGTTCGGGCGCGGACTCAACCGGCGCGCGCGACCACGGAACGGGCGTGCCGGAGGACGGGCTCGTCCACCATCCGTCCCTGGAAGCGGAACACGCCGCGCTCCTCTGCGGCTGCGGCCAGCACCGCGCGCGCCCAGGCCACCGTCTCCGGATCGGGGCGATACGCCGCTCGGATCGGCGCCACCTGGGACGGGTGGATGCATGCCGTCGCGCGGAAGCCCGACGCGGCGGCGTCCTCAGCCTCGCTCTGCAGTCCTCCGACATCGTCGATGTCGATGTGCACCGCGTCGATCGCAGCCTTCCCGTGTGCGCCGGCCTCGAGCAGGACGCGGGAGCGCGCGTAGCGGGCGATGTCGCGGTAGCCGCCCGCGGCGGTGCGCGACGACGTGCCGCCCAGCGACGCCACCAGGTCCTCCGCGCCCCACATCATGCCCACGATCAGCGGATGCGCGGCGATGTCGTCGGCAGCGTGGATCCCGCGCGCCGTCTCGCACAGCGCGATGAGCGAGTAGCTGTCGTCGAAGGCTGCGAGCCCCGCCGTGCTCTCGGTCTTGGCGACCATCACCGTGCGGAATGACGTCTGTGCGAGTGCCTCGAGGTCCGCGCGGAAATCGGCGCTGTCCGGTGCGTTCACGCGCACGATGGTCCTGGCCGGGTCGAGGTCCGCGGCGAGGAGGTGGCGCCGGGCCTCGACCTTCGCCTCCGGGAGCACCGCGTCCTCGAGGTCGACGATGACACCGTCCGCCCGCTCCATCGCCTTCCCGAACCGTTCGGGACGGTCGGCGGGACAGAACAGCAGCGCCGGTCCGAGATCGAAGCTCATTCCGCCCCCTCCTCCGGTGCGCGGCGGACCAGCACACTCCGTGACGCGGTCGCGATCACCGTGCCGTCCTGGTTCCGCCCCGTGTGCGCGATCTGCACGATGCCCTGGCCTGGCCGCGACGCCGAGAGCCGCTTCTCCACCACGACGCTCTCGGTATACAGGGTGTCCCCGGCGAACAGCGGATGCGGGAATGCGATGTCGCTCAGCCCGAGCTGGGCGACGAGCGTGCCCTGGGTGAGTTGCATGACGGAGGCGCCGACCATCGTCGACAGCGTCCACATGGAGTTCATGAGGCGCGCATGGAACGGCTCCTGCGCCTCGGCGAAGGCCGCGTCCAGGTGCAGCGCCTGCGTGTTCATGGTCAGCGTGGTGAACAGCACGTTGTCCGCCTCGGTGGCCGTGCGCCCCGGGCGATGCAGGTAGCGGGCGCCGGGCTCGAACTCCTCGAAGTACAGGCCGCGCTGCACGATGTCGCGCATGGTCATCCCCTCACGCTACCCGGCGAGCCCCAGAGTCCTGGCGATCACGAGCAGCTGCACCTCGGTGGTGCCCTCCCCGATCTCCAGGATCTTCGAGTCGCGGTAGTGGCGCGCCACCGGGAACTCGTTCATGAACCCGTTGCCGCCGAAGATCTGTGTGGCATCCCGCGCGTTGTCCATCGCCGCCTCCCCGGCCACGAGCTTGGCGATGGCCGCCGCCTCGGCGAACGAGAGCCCGCGGTCGCGGAGCCGCGCCGCGTGGTGCCAGGCGAGGCGCGCGGTGTGCACGCGAGCCCGCATGCGAGCGAGGGTGAACTGGGCGTTCTGGCGTGTGCTGAGCGCGCTGCCGAAGATCGTCCGGCTCTTGGCGTACTCCACCGCCGCCTCCAGACACCCTTCCGCTGCTCCGGTGGAAAGGGCGGCGATCGCGATGCGCCCCTCGTCGAGGATGCTGAGGAAGTTGCGGAACCCGTGTCCGCGCTCCCCCAGCAGGTTGCCGGCCGGGACCCGCGCTCCGTCGAAGGTCAGCGGATGCGTGTCCGACGCGTTCCAGCCCACCTTGTCGTACGGCGGCTCGACCGTGAAGCCCGGGGTGCCGTTCGGCACGATGATCGTCGAGATCTCCTTGCGCCCCTCGACGCTGCCGGTCACGGCGGTCACCGTGACGAACCGGGTGATGGGCGTGCCGGAGTTCGTGATGAACTGCTTGGAGCCGTCGATCACCCACTCGTCGCCGTCGAGGCGGGCGGTCGTCCGCGTGGCTCCGGCGTCGCTGCCGGCCTCGGGCTCGGTCAGGCCGAATCCGGCAAGGGCCCTTCCGGCGAGCAGATCGGGCAGCAGCTCACGCTTCTGCTCCTCCGTGCCGAAGCGGAAGACCGGCATGGCCCCGAGGCTGACCCCGGCCTCCAGGGTGATCGCGATGGACTGGTCCACGCGGCCGAGCGCCTCGATCGCCAGCCCGAGAGCCATGTAATCGCCACCCTGGCCGCCGTACTCCTCGGGAAACGGCAGGCCGAACAGTCCCAGTTCGCCCATGCGTGCCACGACGTCCATGGACAGCGTGTGCGTGCGGTCCGCCTCGTACGCCTGCGGAGCCACCACGGTCTCCGCGAATTCGCGCACCATCGCCGCGAGCTCGCGCTCCTCCTCGGTCAGGCTGTCCATCATCGGTCCTCCTCAGTCGTCGTCACCCGCGCGACCGGCTGGTCGCGCCGCACCTGGTCGCCCACCACGACCAGCAGCTGCACGACGCCGTCGTGCGGCGCGAGCACCTGGTGCTCCATCTTCATGGCCTCGACGGCCACCAGCGGGTCGCCGGCCGTCACCGTCGCGCCGTCGGCGACGTGCACCGCGACGACACTCCCCGGCATCGGAGCGCGGCCCTCCGGCGCGCTGGCGCGCGCACCCCGATCGGCTGCCGCGAGACGCCGCCGTAGCAGCTGCCTGCGGTCCAGGGGACGCAGCCGCACGGTCGCGCCGGCATCGGACGCCCAGACCGCGCCGTCGGCGTCGATCGCGGCACGGGCTTCCCCGGCGGGCGCCGCGTCTCGGTCGATCATGAGGAGCTCGTCGTCGTCGGTCACCACACCCAGCGGGGCATCGAGGGCCGGGTCCGCGCCCAGCCGCCATCCGGTGAGGGACTGCCACAGCGGACCTGCCCCTCGCGCGCGCGTGGCCACCCCGGTCAGGCCGGCGACGGCGGACAGCTGTGCCGGAGTCGGGCGACGCGTCGGGAGCGGCAGCAGCGTCTCGATGAGTCCCGTGTCCAGGTCGCCGGCGCGGACCCGCTCGTTCCGCAGCAGCGTGCGCAGGAACGCGATGTTGGTGTCGACCCCCAGCACGACCAGGCGTGACAGCGCATCGTCCAGACGACGCAGCGCCGTCTCTCGATCGTCCGCGTGTGCGATCACCTTCGCGATCATCGGGTCGTAGTAGCCGCTGACCTCACTGCCGCTCTCCACCGCCGAGTCCACGCGGACCCCGGCGGGCGCCTCGAACAGCAGCACAGTTCCGGTGGAGGGCAGGAAGCCCCGCTCGGGGGACTCCGCGTACACGCGCGCCTCCACGGCGTGGCCCCGGAGCTGCGCGTGCACGTCCAGGCGCTGCCCGTCCGCGACGCGCAGCTGCAGGGCCACGAGATCGAGGCCCGTGACCTCCTCCGTGACCGGATGCTCGACCTGGAGACGGGTGTTCATCTCGATGAAGAACACGTCCTCAGGGGCGTCCGCATCCACCAGGAACTCGACGGTGCCTGCGCCGACATAGGACACGCTCTCCGCCGCACGGACGGCGGCCGAGAGAAGGCGTTCCCTGGTCTCCGCGGGGATGCCGGCAGACGGCGCCTCCTCGATCACCTTCTGATGACGACGCTGGAGCGTGCACTCGCGCTCGCCGAATGCGACCACCCGCCCGTGGTCGTCGCCGAAGACCTGGACCTCGATGTGTCGGGGCCGGCGGATGAGCCTCTCCAGCACGAGGGCGTCGTCGCCGAACGCAGCGGATGCCACGCGCCGAGCCGAGGCGAGCGCCGCCGACAGCTCGGTGGCCGCGGAGACCACCTCCATGCCCTTGCCGCCGCCGCCCGCGCTCGGTTTCACGAGCAGCGGGAACCCGACGGCGGCGGCCTCCTCCGCGATCTCGGCATCGGACAGGCCCCTCGCGTCGAAGCCGGGGACCACGGGCACGCCGCTGCGCGCGACGTGCTCTCGAGCTCTGGCCTTGTCCCCCATGATCTGCAGCGCCTCGACCGAGGGGCCGACGAACACGATCCCGCTCTCGGCGCAGGCCTGCGCGAGCCCGACGCTCTCCGAGAGGAACCCGTAGCCGGGGTGGATCGCCTGGGCGCCCGTGCGGCGGGCGGCCGCGATCACGGCGTCGATGTCGAGGTAGGACTCCGCGGCGGGCGCGGGACCGATTCGCACGGCGGTGTCGGCTTCGCGCACGTTCGGCGCGCCGGCGTCCGCATCGCTGTACACCGCCACGCTCCGGATGCCCTGGTCTCGGAGCGTGCGGATGATGCGCCTGGCGATCTCGCCGCGGTTGGCGACGAGGACGGTATGGAAGGAGGGACGGCTCGTGGTCGGCATGGGGCTCACATCCGGAAGACGCCGAAGCGCGGTTCGGGCAACGGGGTGCGGGACACGACGTCGAGGGCGAGGCCCAGCAGGTCGCGGGTCTGGGCGGGGTCGACGATGCCGTCGTCCCAGAGTCGAGCGGTGGCGTAGTACGGCTCGCCCTGTCGCTCGTACTGCTCGCGGATCGGGCTCTCGAACGCGGCGCGCGCGTCCGCCTCCCACGCCTCGCCACGGGCCGCCAGCTGCTCCTCCTTCACGGTGGCGAGCACGGACGCCGCCTGCGGACCGCCCATCACCGAGATGCGGCTGGCCGGCCACGACCACAGGAACCGCGGCGAGTAGGCCCGACCGCACATCGAGTAGTTGCCGGCGCCGAAAGAGCCGCCGATGATGACCGTGAGCTTCGGCACCCGGGTGGTCGCGACCGCGGTCACCATCTTGGCGCCGTCCTTCGCGATCCCGCCGGCCTCGGCGTCCGAGCCCACCATGAACCCCGTGATGTTCTGCAGGAACAGCAGGGGAATGCCCCGCTGGTCGCACAGCTCGATGAAGTGCGCGCCCTTCAGCGCGGACTCCCCGAACAGCACGCCGTTGTTGGCGACCACCCCGATGGGATGGCCGTGCAGGCGCGCGAAGCCGGTGACGAGGGTCGTGCCGTACTCGGCCTTGAACTCGCGGAAGGTGTCGCCGTCGACCACGCGATCGATGACCTCGTGCACGTCGTACGCGGCGTTCACGTCCACGGGGACCACGTCGTACAGGGAACCCGTCTCGGCGGGTGGACGGCTCTCCTGCACCTCCCAGGCGGGAGCGGCGAGAGGCGGCAGCGTCGCCACGATGTCTCGCAGGATCTCGAGCGCGTGCTCGTCGTCCTCGGCGAGATGGTCGACCACTCCGCTGCGCCGGGCGTGCAGCTCTCCCCCGCCGAGTTCCTCGGCCGTGACGATCTCGCCGATCGCGGCCTTCACCAGCGGCGGACCGCCGAGGAAGATCGTCCCCTGTCCGCGCACGATCACGGTCTCATCGCTCATGGCGGGCACATACGCGCCGCCCGCTGTGCAGGAGCCGAGGACGGCGGCGAGCTGAGGGATGCCGGCCGCCGACAGCCGCGCCTGGTTGAAGAAGATGCGGCCGAAGTGGTCCCGGTCGGGGAAGACCTCGTCCTGTTTCGGCAGGAAGGCCCCGCCCGAGTCGACCAGGTACAGGCACGGCAGGCGGTTCTCCAGCGCGATCTCCTGCGCGCGCAGGTGCTTCTTCACCGTGAGCGGAAAGTAGGTGCCGCCCTTGACGGTCGCGTCGTTGCACACGACCATGACGTGGCGTCCGTGCACGAGGCCGATGCCGGCGATCACGCCGGCCCCCGGCGCCTCTCCCCCGTACAGCCCGTCCGCCGCAAGAGGCGCGATCTCGATGAAGGGGCTGCCCTCGTCGAGGAGGCGGGTCACCCGGTCCCGCGGCAGCAGCTTCCCGCGTGCGACATGCCGCTCGCGCGAGGCCGGGGGGCCGCCGACGGCCGCCGTCGCGAGTCGCTCGCGCAGCTCCTGCGCCAGGCTCTCCTGGGTTGCCGGCATCGTGATGTCCTCCTCGACCCCACGCCCGCGCCGCCGGAGCTGGCGCGGTGGATGCTTCCTCGGTTAGTGTTCACTAACCCGATGATTCAGGTTAGCGAGGATTAACTGAGATGACAAGCCCGCTCACCGCCCGAGACCGTGCCAAGGCGGAACGGTCCGACGCGCTGCTGCATGCCGCCGCACGCCTGTTCGCCGCGCGCGGGTACACCGGCGTCAGCCTGGAGGACATCGGTGCGGCCGTCGGCGTGTCCGGGCCCGCCGTCTATCGTCACTTCGCCGGCAAGCAGGCTCTCCTCGGCGCCGTACTGGTGAAGGTGAGCCATGACCTCGTGGACGGAGGTGAGCGCGTCGCTGCGCTCACGGACGACGCGGACGAGCGCATGCGCGGACTCATCCGCTTCCACGTGGACTTCGCTCTGGGCAACGCCGAGGTCATCCAGGTGCAGGACCGCGACGTGGCGCATCTCGCTGAGGCCGACCGCGCCGAGGTCCGCCGACTGCAGCGTGCCTACATCGAGCTCTGGATGGACGCGCTCGCCGCCGTCGATCGTCCGGCCGCGGTCGAGCGCGACGAGCTGCGGCTGCGGGTGCAGGCGTGCTTCGGGCTGATCAACTCCACGCCACACAGCACGAGGGCGGCCACGAGGCGGCATTCCGCCACCGCGACCGTGCTGGCCGCGATGGCGGACGCCGCGCTGCGCGCCGTCAGCTGAGGAGCATCGCCCGTCCCGGCTCCTCGAGGATGTCGGCGACCTCCTTCAGGAACGCCGCCCCCTCGGCACCGTCGACGAGCCGATGGTCGAACGACAGGCTCAGCGTCATGAGCTGACGCAGCGCGATCTCTCCCCGGTGCTCCCAGGGCTGTCTGCGCACGGCACCCACGGCCAGGATCCCGGACTGCCCTGGCGGCAGAATCGGGGTTCCGGCGTCGACACCGAACACGCCGATGTTCGAGATGGAGAAGGTGCCACCGGCGAGTTCGGCGGGTGACGTCTTCCCGGCGCGGGCGGTCTCGGCCAGCGACTTCACGGCATCGGCGAGCTGCACCAGGGTCAGCCGCTCCGCGTCCCGGATCATCGGGACGATCAGTCCTCTCTCGGTCGCGGCGGCGATGCCCAGGTCGACGTACCCGTACTGCACGATCTCTCCGGCGGCCTCGTCCCAGCGCGAGTTCAGGCCCGGGGCGCGGCCGAGCGCGAGACACACGGCCTTCGCCACCACGGCCAGCGGACCGATGCGGTGCGCGCTGAGGGCACGGTCCTCGCGCAGGCGTGCCAGCAGATCCATGGTCGCCGTGACGTCGACCGTGTGGAACACGGTCACGTGCGGGGCGGTGAAGGCGCTCTGCACCATGGCCGCGGCCGTGTGCTTGCGGACACCCCTGATCGGCGATCGGGTCTCGCGGGCACGGTCGTCGTGGCGCGGCGGCAGGAGCTGCGGCTCCACCTCCGCACGCTCCGCAGGAGCAGCCGCCCCCGCGCCGACGCGTTCCGCATAGTCGTCGACGTCCTTACGCGTGATGACGCGGTCGCCGACCTCCGCCGCGACCAGCACGAGGTCGACGCCGAGGCGTTTCGCGTGCGCCCGCACCGGCGGCGTCGACCGCGGACGCTTGATGACGGTCTCCACCGAGGCGGTCGGTGCGGCGTCGTGCGGTGCCGCCTCCAGCACCGCCGTGTCGGCCGCGGGGACGCTGCCGCCGATCCGACGCGCCCGGCGCGCGGGACGCCCCGTCGTCGAGGGGGCGGCGCCGTAGCCGACCAGGTTCGGCTGCGCCTTCTCCGGCTCGGTCCCCGCGGACGCGCCCGCCGGGTCACCCGCCGCCACCGGTTCCTCTCCGGCCACGTCGAATTCGATCAGCGGGGCCCCGACGGCGACGGTCTCCCCCGCGCTCGCGTGCAACGTCGAGACGGTTCCCTCGTACGGCGACGGCAGTTCCACGACCGCCTTGGCCGTCTCCACCTCCGCGAGCGTCTGGTTCAGCGCGACGCTGTCGCCCGGTGCGACGAGCCACTGCACCACCTCGGCCTCGGTCAGTCCTTCACCGAGGTCGGGAAGCCGGAACTCCGCGATCATGCCTCTGCTCCCGTCAGGCTGTGGGGTCGGTCGAGCACCCGGTCGACCGCGTCGAGCAGGCGATCGAGGTCAGGAAGGTGGTACTTCTCGAGCTTCGCGGGCGGGTAGGGCACGTCATGACCGGTGACCCGCAGCGGGGCGGACTCGAGGTATTCGAAACAGCGCTCGGTGATGCTGGCGATCACCTCGGCGGCGAGTCCCGCCTCTCGCGAGGCCTCGTGGGCCACGACCACGCGACCGGTCTTCCGGACGGAGGCGGCGACGGAGTCGTAGTCCACCGGCGACAGCGAGCGCAGGTCGATCACCTCCAGCGAGACGCCCTCGTCCTCCGCGGCTTCTGCCGCCTGCAACGCCGTGGTGACCATCGCTCCGTAGGTGATGAGGGTGGCGTCCGTGCCCGCGCGGACGACTCTGGCGAGCCCCATCGGGGGCGCGTCCGCGAGCGGGGCGTCGAGGTCGACCTCCCCCTTGTGGTGGTACAGGCGCTTCGGCTCGAAGAACACCACGGGGTCGTCGCTCGCGATCGCCTGGCGCAGACTCCGGTACGCGTCCTGCGGGTTGGAGACGGCGATCACGCGCAGGCCCGCGGTGTGTGCGAAGTACGCCTCGGGCGACTCCGAGTGATGCTCGGCCGCGCCGATGCCGCCCGCCCAGGGGATGCGGATGGTGACCGGCATCTTCACGCGACCCTGGGTGCGGTAATGCAGCTTCGCGACCTGCGAGACGATCTGGTCGAAGGCGGGGTACAGGAACCCGTCGAACTGGATCTCCACCACCGGCCGATAGCCGCGGAAGGCGAGGCCCACCGCGGTGCCGACGATGCCGGACTCCGCGAGCGGCGTGTCGATCACACGCGCAGCGCCGAATTCGTCGAGGAGACCGTCGGTGATGCGGAACACGCCGCCGAGCTTGCCGATGTCCTCGCCGAGCAGCACGACCTTGTCGTCGTCGCGCATCGCCTGCCGCAGACCGGCGCCGAGTGCCTTTCCGAGTGTGAGCTCGGTCATGGTCAGGCCTCGCTCTCGAACGATGCGAGGTAGGCGGCGTATTCCGCGCGCTGGCGCTCCAGCCCCGTGTGCGGTTCGGCGTACACGCCGTCGAACACGGCCAGCGGCGGTCGGGTCACCATGCCCAGGCACGCCGCACGCATCTCCTTCGCGACAGCGTCCGCCGCCGCCTGGGTGTCGGCGACGTGCTCCTCGGTCAGCTCACCGCGGGCGCGCAGGTGCGCTTCGAGCCGGGCGATCGGGTCGCGCCGCCGCCACGACTCCAGCTCCTCCTCGTCGCGGTAGCGCGTCGGGTCGTCCGCGGTGGTGTGCGGGCCCATGCGATAGGTCACGGCCTCGATGTAGGCGGGGCCGTTGCCCGTGCGCGCATGCTCGAGCGCCCAGCGCATCGCCGCCATGCACGCGAGGACGTCATTGCCGTCGACGCGGAGACTCGGGATGCCGAATCCGGGGGCACGTCCGGCGATCGGGTACTGGGACTGGACGGCCACCGGCTCCGAGATCGCCCAGTGGTTGTTCTGGCACACGAACACCACCGGTGCCTGATACGAGGCGGCGAAGATCATCGCCTCGTTGACGTCTCCCTGGCTGGTCGCTCCGTCCCCGAAGTAGGTCACCGCGACCTCCGGGGCGTTCTCGTGCCGGATGCCCATGGCGTAGCCGACCGCATGCAGCGTCTGCGCGCCGATGATGATCTGGAGCGGAGCGACGCCGAGGACGGCAGGGTCGTACGCCGCACCCTCTTCGCCGCGCCACATGCGCACGTAGTCGCCGGGCTGTGCGCCCCGCGCATAGATCACGCCGGTCTCGCGGTAGCTGGGGAAGACGAAGTCCTGCGGTGCCAGCGCGCGAGCCGTGCCGATCTGCGTCGCCTCCTGACCCTGACACGGAGCCCACAGACCGAGCTGCCCCTGCCGCTGCAGGGCGACACCCTCGGCGTCGATGCGGCGGAGGACGACCATGTCACGGTGCAGCGCGCGGAGCTGAGCGGCATCCACATCGGCGACGAGCGGGTCGAGTCGGGGGTTCGGCACGCGGGACCCATCCGGAGCGAGGATGCGCTCCGAGAGCTCGAGATCCTGGGCGGCGTCTGCGATGGGGGTGATCTGCGGCGACATCATCGTCCTCCTCGTCCCTGGCGGCCCTCGTGAGGCCACGCAACGGTGCCGGCGTCATCACCGACATGGTCTGAGAGTACGTCTGCTCAACACCTCGCTCAAGCATTCGGTGCGCGCTTGAGCATGTTGCTCATTTTTCGCTGACTGAGCCCTGCTATGGTTTGGCACTATGCCTGGACTCGACCGCATCGACCTCGACCTGCTCGCAGCGCTCGCCGAGGATCCGAGGATCACGATCGTCGCACTCGCCGAGCGGATGGGACTTTCCCGCAACACGATCCAGGCGCGCATGGCACGCCTGGAGCAGAGCGGAGTCTTCCTCTCCTACGAGCGCTCCTTCTCCCCCGATGTGCTGGGCTTCCCCCTCCAGGCGTTCGTGAGCATCGGGGTGCGCCAGACCGAGCTTCCGCGGATCATCAACGAGCTCGCGCGCATCCCCGAGGTCGTCCAGGCCCACGGGCTGAGCGGATCGATCGACCTCCTGGCGCGGGTCGCCTGCCGCGATGCCAGGCACCTGTTCGACACCGACGCGCGGATCCTCTCCATCGAAGGAGTGGAGCGGACCGAGACCTCCCTCGCGATGGGCGAAGTGATCCCCTTCCGTGTGGCCGGTCTCATCGGCCTCGCGCGACGGGAATCCGGAGGAACCTTCTGATCGCGCCCGCGGCCTCCGCGGGCGTCTCGTAATGGATCAGATGCCCCACGTGCGCGATCTCGACGAGCTCGGCGTCGGGGAACAGGGTCGCGAGATGCCGCTCGGCTTCGATCGGCGTGATGTCGTCGCGCTGCGCCGCGACCAGCAGCGTGGGCACGGAGATCCGCGGCGCGAACTCCCTGACATCGTGCGAGACACTGGCCACGAACGCATCGTGCAGCACCTCCCGGTCGGAGAAGCGCGAGAAGTAGGTGTCGTGCTGATCGTGGATGAACCGCCGCAGGGCCGGGTCGTGCGTCTTCGCCATCGTGATGCTCATGACGCGCACGATCACCCTGTTGCGCAACAGCGCCGTGCCGAGTCGTTCCGGCAACCGCGCGCCGAGCGCGTAGTAGAGGATCGCGAGCCGGGTCATCAGCCCCTTGGGTCCCTCCAGCGCCGGCGCACCGATCGGGTTGAGCAGGATGAGCCGCGGGGTCTCGAGTCCGCCGGCGACCGCCGCCGCGGCCACGATGGAGCCGAAGGAGTGACCGAGGATCACGGCGCCCGGTGCGACTGCGGCGGCGAACCCAATGAGCCACGACGCGTACGCGTCGAGATCGTGACGGCGGCCTGGCAGCGGCGCTGACTCGCCGAAACCCGGCAGATCGGGGACCAGCACGCGCGCCTCCGGCAGATACGCGAGCACGGGCTCCAGTCCATGGTGCTCGCCGCGGAAGCCGTGCACCGCCACGACTGTCGCCTGCGCATCCGGCGCCCCGTACTCCCAGTACGCGGTGATCCCGCCGGCGACTTCGACCTCGTGTCGGCGTACGGGAAGGCGCTGGAGGCGGTCCGCATAGGGGGAAGGCACGCTCATCCCTCGAGTCTACGAGCCTCCGTCAGCGGGCCCGTCGGGCTTGGTGTCAGCGGGATGGGTTATCGTCCAGAGAGGCGCCGTTCTCGACGGCGTGCAGCGAGGGGCGGCGGGTGCAGTTCACATCCAGGGACATCGAGCAGGTGGAGTCCACCTGGCAGCAGTTCGTGCCCTCGGCGACCTTGCAGGACGTCGATCCGCGGCGCTTCCGCTTCGACTGGCGCTCCGTCGAGGTGGGCATGACGAGCCTGGTGCGCTACGAGCTCACAGCGCAGGTCCATTCCCGGGCGGAGCCGGACGATCAGCTGCTGGTGTGCCGCGTGGAGGCTCCGGACGCGCGCCTCTGGTCGGACAGGCAGACGCTCGACGCCGGCCAGCCCTGGCTCACCGACGGCACGCGCGTGGAGGCGCGATGGGACCGCAGTGCACACGTTCGTGCTCTCGTGTTCGACCGCGCCTCTGCGGAAGCAGCGGCGCGGCAGATCACGGGTGACGACGGCATCGAACTGAAGGGCACGGGGCTCGCTCCCCACTCGGCAGCGGACGGCGCGCGCTGGGAGGCCATGTTCTCCTACATCGACGGCGCTCTCGCAGACGACACCGTCGACCCGTTCGTCGCGGCTGAGTTCGAGCGTCATGCGCTCCTGCTCACCCTGCACAGCTTCCCGACGACGTTCAGCGAGGCCCTCCGCCGCCCGGCGCAGCGTTCCGCCGCTCCGGTCTCGGTGCGACGCGCCCTGTCGTACATCGACGCAAACGCCCACCTCCCCATCACGATCGACGACATCGCCGCGGCCTCGTTCATGTCCACCCGCGGCCTGCAGTACGCCTTCCGCCGCGCACTCGATATGACGCCGACGGATGCGCTGCGCCGCGCACGGCTCGACGGCGCGCACCGGGACCTCCGCGCGGGCATGGGCGCCTCGGTCGCCACGGTTGCGCGTCGCTGGGGGTTCAGCAACTCCTCGCGCTTCGCCGCGGCGTATCGCGACACCTACGGCATGCCGCCTACCCTCCCGCGCTCGTGAGGCCGACGCCGTACACCGGGCGCACAGTCGTTGCGCGGATGACGGCGCGTTGCGCGTCGCCGTCCTGGCGGGCACGGAGAGCGATTAGAGTCCGTAGTACCCCCTAGGGGTGGCCGTATGCGCTGCCCTGACGAAACGCCGTGAGGAGTCCCATGAACACGACAGCCATCCGCAGCGAGAAGGCCTGCTGACGATGGGAAGTCTGTATTACGGCGACACGCAGACGCCGATCCAGATCGACGACCGGGCGCTCGCGCACCTCAAGGTCGTGATTGCGACGAAGCTGCGACGCAACGAGAGCTTCACGCTGTCCTGGCGCCACCCCGAGGGCGACGCGCCGGGGCGCTCCACCCTCTGGCTGCACCCCTCCATTCCGCTGCGCTTCGTGTTCGATGCGCCCGAGCCGCCCGAGCTGAGCCGGCGGTGGATCGAGGAGCTCGCGCACTCCGCCAACTCCAGCGGCGGAATCACGCTGGTCG
>NZ_JALXPE010000010.1 GCF_025143365.1 Microbacterium sp. p3-SID336
TGCTCAGCGCGATGACACCGTAGTCCCAGCCCTTGCGCCGGTAGACGACGCTCGGGTGGTCGGTGCGCGCGTCGACGAACAGAAAGAAGTCGTGCCCGACGAGCTCCATCCGATCGACCGCTTCCTCGACGGTCATCCACTCGGCCTCGAAGCTCTTCGTGCGGATCACGACGGGCGAGTACGTCTCCTCCTCGTCGTTCTGCACAGGGATGCTGCCGGTCGCGACCGCGCGCAGCACCTCCACCGAGGCCGGCTGCACGTCGATGCCCTCGAGGGAGCCGCTGCCCTTCTCGAAGTGGGGGCCGCGCGGATGCTGGCGTCCGTCGACGCGCTTCTCCTTCGCACGGCGCAGCTGCTCGGTCATCTTGTCGACGGCGAGGTCGAGGGCGACGAACTTGTCGCCGTCCACCGCTTCGGCGCGGACCACGGGCCCCTTGCCGATCAGCGTGAGCTCGACCGTCTCGTCGGGGACGCGTCCGTTGCGGTACACCCGATGGGTGACCTTCACGTCGAGCCGTTGAGCCTTGGCGGCGAGTGTCTCGATCTTGGCGATCTTCTCTTCGACGACGGTGCGGAAGCGATCGGTGATGCCCACCCCGACGCCGACGATACTCGTTTCCATTGCTGCCTCCTTGTCCCGGTCCACCCGGCCAAGGGCGGACCGTGGTCGCCTTGTGACACCCCACCGTAGCCCGCCCGGCGGCGGATGTCACGGCCCTCGACCCTGTGTCTCCGGAGAGTGTGCGATGAACCTCATCCGGATCCGCGGCCGCGCGGCGTGGCGGCGAGCGCGACAGCCGAGATCACCTCGAACCCGGCCACCCGCAGCGCCCTCGCGGCCTCGTCCAGGGTGGCCCCCGTGGTCACGACGTCGTCGACGATCACGACCCTCGCTCCCGGCACCGCTCGCCGCGCCCGCAACGCGCCGCGCACGTTGCCGGCCCGGTCGGCAGCCCCCATCCCGCGCTGATCCGGCGTGACCCGGGCGACGGCGAGCAGGCGCTGCACCTCCGCTCCCGCCCGTCGCGCGAGCAGCTCAGGGACCCGATAACCGCGTCGCCGGAAGGCGACACGCGAGGTGGGTACGGGGACCACCCAGCACGACGGGTCCTGTGCCGGTGCGAGGACGGTGGACAGGGCCGCCCCCAACGGGCGGGCGAGCATGGTCTCCCCGCGGTCCTTGAGTGCGCGGATGCACGCCGCGGCCGGGCCCTCGTACGGGAGCGCCGCCCGCACGGCCAGGCCGCCCGGCGTGCGGACCGTGCGCGGGGCGGGGGTCAGGGCGTCACGACACCGGTCGCACAGCAGCGTGCCCGGGGTGGCGCACCCCGCGCAGACCGCAGCGAGCAGCAGCCCGACCACCTCGCGGCCCAGCGCACGAAGGGGCGAGGTCGACGGCATGACCCCATCCTGAGGTCCCCCGAGCCCTCACCGGATGCCGTCCACGGGACGGGGGTCGCAGGAGCGCATGAGTCCTGATCGTGCAGGAGCAGTCACTCCCCCGCACGAGTCGCGAGCACCGAGACGCCCTCCGCCACCTCGCGCCACGCGGAGCCCGCATGCGCGAACAGCTGACCGGTGGAGCCGAGGATCCGGACACCCGCCGCCGTCCGCGCCCCTGCGATCGACACGGCATCACTGGGCGCGGTCTCCGAGGAGCCCGGCCCGCCGACGGTCTGCACCAGGAGCTTCGGGCTGCTGGGAGCCGCGAGCACCGCCACCCTGTCCGACCCGAGCCACACGAGCCCGGTCGAGGGCTCCACCAGCTGCGTGACCTGTTTGACATCGCCCAGCTCGGTCGGAAGACCCGCCGAGTCGCGCACCACGGCGGCGACCACCACCCACTGCTGCCCGCCGACCCCGATGACCGCCGCGACGCGAGCGCCGTCCGCCGACACGCGGATGTCCGAGATCGACGAGGCGCTCGGCCAGGCGTTCGCGACGTCGTGCGCCACCACGTCGCTCCCCCAGGCCTGCACCGCCTGCGGGCTGCCAGCGGGGACCGACCACACGTAGCCATAGGGATCCAGCGACGGCTCCACGAGCCCCGGCCTGGCGTCGAGCTCGTCGCGGCTCCCCTCGCCCACCAGGTAGACGTGCCTGTCGTCGAGCTGCACCGCGGCGTGCGAGTCGTCTGCCGCCACGTCGATCGCGAGGATCCGCTGCGGGATCGCCACGATCTCCTCGCTGATGGCGGGAAGCGGCGAGATCTCGTCCCCGATGATCCGTCCGAACGCCCCGTCCTGCAGCACCAGGGTGCCGACGTCGGGCGGGGTGTCGGCCAGCTCGACCACCCCCGCGTCGATCGTGCGCCCGTCCACGCTGAAGCGGACCTGGGAGACGTTGACGCCGGCGGCCTTCAGCGTCGCCTGCAGCTGGGTGCGCATGCGGGACAGCGTGGTCGGGTCCAGTCCTGTGGCCGGCCGCGTCAAGGCGACCTCGGCGACCTGCCCCGTGAGCGGAACCGCATCCTGCGCGAGTTGCACATCGGCCGGGAACGCGGTCTGCACGGCCGGGTCGAGCCACTCCGCCGGGGTGCCGCTGACGAGGGCCTGCGTGACGGTCGTCGCGGGGCTCTGACGCCGCGGGAACCATCGGACGTCGGGCACGAGCCGCGACCAGGAGGCGTCGAACCACTGCAGCGGATACCCCTCGTACACGTTCGGGAACCGGGTCTCGTCGATCACGATCCCGTCCGGCGCCTGGGTGATGCGCCACTCGCCGTCGTCCATCCGCTCGAGCGCGAAGGGCACGGTCGACGCGCCGGGGGCGCCGCTGTACGCGCCTGACTCGTCCACGCTCGCGACCAGGTCGAGCTGCACCTGCACCTCGGCGGAATCCGCTTTCTCCACCTCGTCGTCGGCCACCGAGGAGGACAGCGTCCGTGCCTCCGGCCCCACATCGATCGACACGCCCTCCGACGGACGCCAGCTGCGCTGCAGCGGAGGTGCGAGGAACTCGCGAGCCGTGTCCCAGTTGTCCGAGGTCGTGATGCCGGCTTCCAGGAAGCCCTCCACGATCTCCTCCGGCCCGGCCCCTGCGATCGGCCCGGACGCGACGGGGAGCACGTCGACATCCTGCGGCGATTCGCCCAGCTGGAGGCCGACCGCCACGTCGCCGCTGGTGGGAAGCCCCGCGCAGGCCGGAAGCAGGAGAGCGAGCAGGGCCAGCCCGGCGACGGGCAGCCGTCTGCGCGATGCGCGTGCGCTCACGACAGCCCCTCCTTCCCGTCGAGCAGTTCAGAGTACGTCTCGGCGATGGAGATCGGCTGAGTCGCGTCGCCGAGCTCGGCCAGCGGCTCCTGCGGCTCGACCGACACCGGGCTCGGGCCGTCCAGCACACCGCCGTGCCGCGGGATCGTCAGCACGAAGTTCGAACCGACACCGAGCTCGGACCACACCGCGAGGGTCCCGCCGTGCAGCGTCGCGTCGCCGAGCGCGATCGAGAGCCCGAGCCCCGTGCCGCCGATGGTGCGCTGCCGTGACGGGTCCGCGCGCCAGAACCGGTCGAACACCCGCTCCGCGTCCTCCGGGTCCATCCCGAGACCGAAGTCGCGGACCCCGGCGGCGACGGCGTGCTGGTTGCTGTCCACGGTGACGACGACCGGACGCCCCTCGCCGTGCTCGATGGCGTTGCCGATGAGGTTGCGCAGTACCCGGCGCACGCGGCGCGGGTCCATGTCCACGGGCGAGTAGCCACCAGGCGCGACCAGGCGGAGCTCGGTGCCGCGCCCCTCGGCGAGCGGCCGCATCTGCTCGATGATGTCCTCCGCGAGCTGCGCGAGACTCGTGGCCTCCAGTTCGAGCTGCACCGAGCCGGCGTCGTAGCGGCTGATCTCCAGCAGATCCGACAGCAGCGTCTCGAAGCGCTGCACCTGCGTGTGCAGCAGCTCCGCCGTCCGCGCCGTCGTGGGGTCGAACTCCCCGCGCTGATCGTTGAGCATGTCGGCGGCGAGACGGATCGTGGTGAGGGGCGTGCGCAGCTCGTGCGAGACGTCGGACACGAACCGCTGCTGCACCATCGACAGCTCGCCGAGCTCCTTGATCTGCGCCTCGATGCTGTCGGCCATCGCGTTGAAGGAGCGGCCGAGCGTCGCCAGCTCATCCTCCCCGTGCACCTCCAGCCGCACGCCGAGATCGCCGGCTGCCAGACGCGCGCTGGTCTCCGCGGCCTGCACGATCGGCGTCGACACCGTGCGCAGCACGATCCAGGAGATGGCGGCCACGATCGCGACCAGTCCGATGCCGGCGATCCACAGCGTGCGCTGCACGAACAGGAGCGTCTGGTTCGCATCGGCGAGGTCGTAGGCGAAGTAGATCGCGAACGCCCCGGCCTCCGGCACCTGGAGCTGCTGCCCGACGATGATGCCGGGCACCTCGCCGCCGCCCTCCACCGGGAGCGCGACGGACTGCCAGGCCTGACGGTCGTCGAACTCCTCGACGCGGGTCACGAGCTCGGGCGTCAGCAGGTTCGCAGTGAGTCCCGCCGTGAACCCGTTGAGGCGGACGGCGCCCTCCTCGCCCTCGACCTTGAATCCCGCGAGCTGGTCGGCACTCGACGTGCGGGCGAGGGTGTCGGGGATGCTGTTCCAGAGATCGGTGAGCGCGGCGGGGTCGTCCCCGACCTCGGCCACGTCGAGGATGCTCTGCGCCTGATCGACAGCGCGACGGGCGTCGTCGAGGGCCACGTTCTTGCGCGAGACGAACAGATCGTTCTGGATCACGAGCGCCATCGTGACGCAGGTGATGAAGATCGCCAGAGACGTCGCGATCAGGGTGATGGCGAGTGTGCGGAACCGCAGCGAGCGACGCCACAGCGCGGCGAGCACGGTCGGCCAGCCGCGCCAGTCGCGCAGGACAGCGACGGCCGTGGTCGCTGTCGTCGCGGCCATCGGGCGCCTAGGTGACGCTGCCGGCGCGATAGCCAACGCCGCGCACGGTCATCACGATCTTCGGGTTGTCCGGGTCGAGCTCCACCTTGGCGCGCAGTCGCTGCACGTGCACGTTCACCAGCCGGGTGTCCGCCTTGTAGTGGTAGCCCCACACCTGCTCCAGCAGCATCTCGCGGGAGAACACCTGCTGCGGCTTCGACGCGAGAGCCACCAGGAGCTGGAACTCCAGGGGGGTCAGGGCGATGGGGGTCGTGCCGCGGCGGACCTCATGCGCGTCCACGTCGACGGTGAGGTCGCCGATGCGCAGCTGCTCGCTCGTGGTCTGCGGCGTGGGGCGGAGGCGGGTGCGGATGCGCGCCACCAGCTCCTTCGGGTTGAAGGGCTTCACCATGTAGTCGTCGGCGCCCACTTCGAGACCACGGACGACGTCGGCCGTGTCGCTGCGGGCGGTGAGCATGATGATCGGAACCCCGGACTCGGCGCGGATCCGCGTGCAGATCTCGATGCCGTCCATCCCCGGGAGCATCAGGTCGAGCAGCACCAGGTCGGGACGCTGTGCGCGCCACTCGTCGACCGCCCGCGCACCGTCAGCGCAGAACACCGGCTCGAAGCCCTCCGTGCGCAGCACGATGCCGATCATCTCGGCGAGCGCGGTGTCGTCGTCGACCACAAGGATGCGTGAGGTCATAACTGTTACCTTATGGCACCGAGTCCCGCCCTCCCCAGGTCTGCGCGTCACCGCGCGGATATGACACGATGGGAGCGCACGACGGAGGGAGGCCCGTGAGCGGCCAGACGTGGACCCCAGCCCCCAAGAAGGGGATCATCCCCCTTCATCCGCTGACCTTCGGGATGCTGTTGGGGAAGTCCTTCGCCGCCCTCCGCCACAACCCGAAGGTGCTCTTCGGGTTCGCCGTGGTTATCCAGTTCATCGTGGTGATCGCGACCGCGGGTGTCATGGGCGTCGTGCTGTTCACGACCGTCACCCGGCTGGAGACGCTGTCGCCGTCGTCGCCCGACTTCGAGGCCGTGTTCGCGGGCACCGTCGCCATCAACCTCATCGCGGGGCTCGCGGTCGGGCTCGCGTCGATCGCGTTCACAGCCATGATGCAGGGCGTGGTCGCGGCCGAGGTCGGGTACGCCTCCGTCGGCGTCAAGGCCACGCTCGGGATGCTGTGGCGCCGCATGATCCCCGCCTTCTGGCGCCTCGTCGGCTTCGCGTCGATCGCGGTCGTCGCGGTGTTCGGCGCGCTGGCGATCGTGGCGGGCGTCGTCGGCGCCCTGCTCGCGGGCGGCCTCGGCGGCACCCCCGAGTTCGTCGGCATCATCGTGCTCGTGGTGCTGCTGCTGGCCCTGGCCGCGGTCCCGCTGACCGTCTGGCTCACCACGAAGCTGCTCCTGGTGCCGTCGATCCTCGTGCTGGAGCGCGCCCGCTTCCGCGAGGCGTTCGTGCGGTCGTGGCGCCTGACGAGGGGCCGGTTCTGGGTCGCCTTCGGCGTCACGTTCCTGATCAGCCTCATCATGGGGCTCGCGATGCAGGTCGTGAGCTTCCCCACCGCGATGGTCTCGTCGTTCCTCGGCACGGTCGTCGCCCCCACCGGCGCCTCGGAGCCGAGCGCCGTGATCGGCTTCGTCTTCGCGCTGCTCGCGCCGCAGGTGCTGCTGCTGATCCTGCAGGCGATCACCATCGTGGTGCAGAGCACGGGTGGCGTCCTCGTCTACCTCGACTGCCGGATGCGCTACGAGGGACTCGACCAGACACTCCTCTCCTACGTGGAGCGTCGCGACCTGGGCTGGACGGAGGAGCAGCTGGGCGACCCGTTCGTCGTGGACCCCGCGCGCGCCGTCAGCTCCGCGCCCCCGCCCCGACAGGTGCCCGATCACGTCAGGATGACCCAGGGTTACGGCTACCCGCCGGCGGGCGCGCCCGGTGCGCAGCCCTACGGCGGGCAGCCGTACGCTGGTCAGCCCTACGCTGGTCAGCCCTACGGCGCGCAGCCGTACGGTGCGCAGCCGTATTCGGGACAGCCCTACGGCGCGCAGCCCTACGGCGCGCAGCCCTACGGTGCGCAGCCCTCCGGCGGGCAGCCGAACACGGGACAGCCGCACGACGCAGCGTCCGGGTCACCGCAGGCCCAGCCACCCGCGTCTCCGTCGCAGGCGGCCGCGGTTCCGGCGCCGCCGTTCCCTGCCGACGCTCCCGCCGCGTTCGCTCCCCCGCCTCCCCCCGCCGTGCCGCCCGCGACATCCGTCGACCGCCCCACCGCGGAGGGCGACTGGGCAGCGCCCGGCTCCGGCGACTCCTCGGCATGATCCTCCCCGCCGACGCCCCTCTCATCCCCGACGGGGACGAAGCCCGCCGCTGGGCGGAGCAGGAGCTGGCCAACCCGCGCTACGCCGACGCGAAGCCCACCTGGTTCGATCTCGTGGCGCGGGACGTCGCGCGCTTCCTCGCCGATCTCTTCAGCTCGGGCAACGGCGCGGCCGTCGGTCCCGCCGCGCTCATCGTCGTCACCGTGCTGATCGCCCTCGCCCTGGTCGTCGCGCTGCTGATCTGGGGCCGGCCGCGTCGCTCGCGGGCCGTCCGCCGCCCGAACACCCACCTGCTGGGCGCCGACGACGACCGCACCGCCGCGCAGCTGCGCAGCGATGCCGAGCGCAGCGCCAGGGACGGCGACTGGGACACGGCCGTGGTGCTGCGCTACCGCGCCATCGCCCGCAGCCTGCTGGAGCGGGACCTCATCGACCCCGCCCCCGGTGCCACCGCGCAGTCCATCGCCCGCTCCGCCAGCGGCGTGTTCACCGACGAGGCGGCGGCGATGAGCCGTGCCGCCGCTGCCTTCGACGACGTGCGGTACCTGCGTCACCCGGCCTCGGAGCAGGACTATCGCGAGCTGACGGCCACGGACGAGCGACTGCGCGCCCGCCGCCCCGAGGTGGTCCCGGCATGACGACGACAGCGCAGAGGAGCGCAGCACGCACCACGGCCGAGCGCCGTCCACGCCGCGTCGCAGCCGTCGCGGGGTGGAGCCTGATCGGGGTGCTCGTGCTCGCGGTCGCCTTCGCGGCCTCGCAGCTCGCCGCCAGCGGCCCCGGCGCCCGCGGCACCCTGGACCCGGAGAGCCGCAACGGCACCGGTGCGCTCGCGCTCGCCGAGATCCTGCGCGACCAGGGCGTGGAGGTCGAGGTCGTGCGCACCCGCGCCGCTGCCGTCGCGGCGCTCGACGACGACGCGACCCTTGCGATGACCAACCCCTACACCCTCTCCGACGAGGCGATCGACGCACTGATCGCCCCCGCGGAACGCGTGGTGTTCCTCTCCGCGAGCACGCACCTGCTGGGCGAGCTGGGCATCGGCGAGACCGCCCAGGTGGCACCGGGGACGGTGACCGCGGAGTGCGAGATCCCGGAGTTCGCGCACGTCGGCGCCATCCGCCCCGACCGGGTGTTCGCCGCCGCCGACGGCGTGACGGCCTGTTTCGGCGACGACGATGCCGCGGCGGTGCTCGTGGACGACGAGAGCCAGCACCGCACGGTCGTCGACGGGACCCGACTGTTCAGCAACGCCGCCCTCGCCGAGGACGGAAACGCCGCCCTCGCCCTCGCCGTGCTCGGCCAGGAGGACCGCCTGGTCTGGTACGTGCCCTCGTTCGAGGACACCGATATCGAGGGCACCGCACCGGACACGCTCGGCGACCTCACGCCGGACTGGGTCACCCCCGCGATCCTCCTGCTGCTCGCCGCCGGACTCGCGGTCGCCGTCGCCCGCGGGCAGCGCTTCGGTCCGCTCGTGGCCGAGACGCTTCCCGTCACCGTGCGCGCCTCCGAGACGATGCACGGCCGCGCCAGGCTGACCGCGCGAGCAGGAGACGCGGCGCATGCGGCGCAGGCCCTCCGTGAAGGCGCCCGCGCCCGCCTCGCCCACCGCCTCGGCCTCGCCGCGCATGCGCACACGGACGAGATCGCCGACGCGGCCTCCGACCGGCTGCGGATTCCCCGCGGCTCGCTGCAGGACCTGCTCGACGGACCGCCGCCGCGTGACGACGCCGCCCTCATCCACCTCGCCCGCCGCCTGGACGAGCTCGAGACCGCCGTCGATGCGAGCGCCCGCACCTCACGGAGCGACAGCTGATGCGCCGACACTCCGCCACCGATCCACTCACCCTGCACGCCGAGGAGACCCCGTGACAGACGAGAACCTTCCCGTAGACGACGCCGCACTGCGGCAGGCCATGCATCGGGTCCGCAGTGAGGTCGACAAGGCCGTCGTCGGCCAGGCCGGCACCGTGACCGGCCTGCTCGTCTCGCTGCTCGCCCGCGGCCACGTGCTGCTGGAGGGCGTGCCCGGCGTGGCCAAGACGCTCGTGGTGCGCTCGTTCGCGCGGGCGCTGGGCCTGGACACCAAGCGCGTGCAGTTCACGCCCGACCTGATGCCCGGCGACGTCACCGGCTCGCTCGTGTACGACGCGCGCACGGGCGAGTTCGACTTCCGCGCCGGGCCCGTGTTCACGCACATCCTGCTGGCGGACGAGATCAACCGCACGCCGCCGAAGACCCAGGCGGCGCTGCTCGAGGCCATGGAGGAGCGCCAGGTGTCGGCAGACGGCGTCAGCCGCACGCTCCCCGACCCGTTCCTCGTGGCCGCGACGCAGAACCCCATCGAGCACGAGGGGACGTACTCGCTCCCGGAAGCCCAGCTCGACCGCTTCCTCATGAAGCTCGTGGTCGGCATGCCGGAGCGCGACGCGGAGGTGTCGGTGCTCCGCCGTCACGCCCAGGGCTTCTCCCCGCGCGAGCTCACCGGCGTGGAGGCGGTGATCTCCGCCGAGGAGATCCGCGCCGCGCAGCTGGCGGCCGCCCGCGTCGAGGTGACCGACGACGTGCTCGGCTACGTGGTGGACCTGGCTCGCGCGACCCGCCAGTCGCCGTCCGTCGAGCTCGGTGCGAGCCCGCGCGCGTCCACCGGACTGCTCGCAGCCGCCAAGGCATGGGCGTGGCTGAACGGCTCATCCGCGGTGACGCCCGACCACGTGCAGACCATGCTCGTGCCCGTCTGGCGGCACCGCCTGCAGCTGCGTCCCGATGCGCAGATGGAGGGTGTGTCGGCGGACGCCGTGCTGACCTCCGTGGTGCAGCAGACCCGGGTGCCGATCTAGGTGTTCGTCACGGGTCGCCTCGCCGTCGCCCTCGCTCTCGGCGTCGTCCCGCTGGTCCTGACCGGGCTGGCGGGGGTTCCGCCGTACCCGGTGCTGGGCGGATGGGTCCTGCTGTGCGCTCTGCTGGTCGCGCTGGACGTCACGCTCGCCGGCAGCCCGCGCGCGGTCACGGTGACCCGGCGGCTGCCCGCCCGCGCGCGCCTCGGCGAGCAGGTGCCGGTGAGCGTCGCCCTGCACAACCACGGCGCCAGGACGCTCGATGCTCTGCTCCGCGACGCCTGGCAGCCGACGGCGGGCGCACCGCTCGAACGGCAGCGTCTGCGCATCGCCCCCGGCGAGCGCGGCCGCGTGGAGCTGCCGCTGCGCCCCCGCCGCCGCAGTGAGCTGGTGAGCGAGTTCGTGGCGCTCCGGTCGCGCGGTCCGCTCGGCCTCGCGGGTCGCCAGGCGCGGCATCCCGTCCGCGGCGCGATCAGGGTGCTGCCTGCGTTCACGTCCCGCAAGCACCTCCCCTCTCGGCTCGCCCGGCTGCGGGAGCTCGACGGCAACACCAGCATCCAGGTGCGCGGGCAGGGCACCGAGTTCGACTCGCTCCGCGAGTACGTGCGCGGGGACGACGTGCGCTCGATCGACTGGCGCGCCACCGCCAGAGCGGGTACGACCATGCTGCGCACCTGGCGCCCCGAGCGCGACAGGAACGTGGTCATCATCGTGGACACCGGCCGCACCGCCGCCGCGCGTGTCGGCGACGGCACCAGGGTGGACGCGGCGCTGGAGGCCGCGCTGCTGCTCGCCGCCCTCGCCTCGAGGGCGGGCGACCACGTGCACCTGCTGATGTACGACCGTGTCGTGCGCGCCAGGGTGACCGGAGTGGACGGCGCGGCGCTGCTTCCCGCGCTGACCGACGCCATGGCCCCGGTGCACGCCCGCCTCGTCGACACCGACTGGGCCGGCGCCTTCGCCGCGGTGCGCACCCTGACGACGCGGCCCTCGCTCATCGTCGTGCTCACGGCACAGGACGCCCCGGAGTCGGCACGCGGCTTCCTCGGCGCATTCCCCGAGGCCTCCCGTGCGACCACGGTGCTCGTCGGCTCGGTCACCGACGACGGCATCGCCCGCCTCGCCCGCGCCCGCGGTTCGCGCGAGGAGGTCTACCTGGCCGCCGCGGCCGAACGGACCCTGCGCGACGCCGAGACGGTCGCCGACGCCATCCGCCGTGCGGGCGGCGAGGCGATCGCCGCCGACCCGGAGGACCTGCCGCCCCGCATCGCCGACCGCTACCTCGAACTCAAGGCCGCCGGCCGGCTCTGAGTCCGAGCCGTGCTCCGGGCCGCCGGAATGCTGAGCCGTCGGGACGCGAAGCCGCCAGGCCCGAGCCCCCCAGGCCCGACCCCCAGGCCCGAGCCGTCAGATCCGAGCCGCCAGCCGCGTCGAGCCGTGTCAGCCCGCCACGAGGCGCGGCGTGCCCGACTCGTACTCCACGAGGTCACCGGTCTCTCCACGGCGGTACGCGCGCCCGCCGACGACCAGCATGTAGATGAGGAACACGGCCAGCGCGGCCGCGCCGATGCCGATCTTCACCGGCCACGGCAGAGACCAGCCCGTGACGAAGCCCTCGACCAGGCCCGACAGGAACAGGGCGAACACGAGTCCGATCGCGACCGTCGCCAGGGCTCGACCCTGCTCCGCGAGCGCCTCGCCGCGGGCACGACGCCCCGGTGCGACCCAGGCCCAGAACACGTGTAGCCCCGCCGCGGCCGCGACGAAGATGCACGTCATCTCGAGCATGCCGTGCGGCAGGATGTACAGCACCATGAGGTCGGCCTTGTCGTAGGCGGCCATCACAGCGCCGGCTGTGCCGAGCCCGATCGCGTTCTGGAGCAGCATGTAGATCGGCCAGATGCCGGTGACCCCGAACAGGACGCACTGCATCGCGATCCAGGCGTTGTTGGTCCACACCATCCCCGCGAAGACGGCGGCGGGGTTCTCGGTGTAGTAGCCCGTGAAGCTCTCGTCGGCGTACTGCTCGAGGCCGGCGGGCGGCCCCAGGGTTGCGATCAGCGCCGGGTCGCTCGAGATCCAGGCGGCCATACCCACAGCGATCGCCACGAAGGCCACCGCGATCACGAGGGTGGTCCAGCGCAGCCGGTAGAGCGCCGCGGGAAGCTGGAGACGGAAGAACCGGGAGACCTGGGTCAGCACGCTGTCGCCCGCACCCGTGAGCCGCAGCCGCGCGCGCACCAGGATCGTGGACAGGTAGGCACCCTGCGGCGACTCGCCGACCGAGGTCTTGAGCTCGGCCAGGTCCGCGGACGCGGCGCGATACCGCACGATCAGCTCATCGACTCCGGCCCCGTCGAGCCGTGCCCTGCTGAGCTGGTCCAGGCGCTCCCACTCGGCCCGGCGCGCGTCGGTCAGGGCATCGGCATCCACCTGATTCACTGTACGCGCCTCCGGGGCTCCCGCCGTCGTGACGCGGCGCGATCCCGACCGGGCATCCGCCGACTCCCGCGATCGGAATTTCTCTGCCACGCTGTCGAAATCGGGGGACGCCGCGCGCCGTAGGGACGAGGCGGCGAATCCGACCGCCCGCTGCGAAGAGAGGAAACCCCATGAAGTACGTCCTGATGTTCACGTCGCATCCCGAGCTGGATGCCCTGCTTCCGGCGGAGCAGGCCGAGTCCGACCTGCAGCGCATCCTCGCCTGGCACGAGGACAACCGCGCGGTGATCATCGACGGCGGGGCGGCGCTGCACCCCGTCGAGACCGCGACCACCGTGCGCGCGGGCGATGGCGACCCGGTCGTCGTGGACGGACCGTTCTCCGAGGCCAAGGAGGTCATCGGCGGCTTCACGCTGGTCGACGTGCCGGACCTCGACGCCGCCATCGCGCTCGCGAAGCAGTGGCCGTCGCTGGACCACCCGGGCAACTCCGTCGAGATCCGTCCGATGTTCGACGACGAAGAGCTGTTCGCCGGATGACGGCGGAGGGGGTGGCGTCGGCGGCGACCGCTTCGGACGCCGCCCTCGTCCGCGCCGTCCGCGAGGAGAACGCGCGCATCGTCGCGGCACTCACCCGCTCGTTCGGCAGCTTCGACGTCGCCGAGGAGGCCGTGGCCGTGGCCGTGGAGGAAGCCCTGCGCGAATGGCGTTCCCGCGGAGTGCCGCGCAATCCGGGCGGCTGGCTGATGACGGCCGCACGGCGCAACGCCCTGGACATCGTCCGGACCTCTCGTCGGCGCCGGGACGTGCTCGCCCGGGTGGCCGTGCCGCAGCAGTCATCGACGACCCCGGACGAGGTGGACGAACGCCTGCCGCTGCTGTTCGGCTGCTGTCATCCGAGCCTGTCGCCGGAGGCGCAGCTCGCGTTGACGCTCCGCGCCGTCGTCGGGCTCACCACGGAGCAGATCGCTCGAGCGACAGTGGAGGCACCGGCGACCGTCGGTCAGCGGATCTCCCGGGCCAAGCGCAAGATCGGCGTCGCCGGGGTGCCCATGGTCATCCCCGAAGGGCGGGAGCGCCGGCACCGACTCGACATCGTGCTGACCGTCATCTCGGTCATGTACGACTCGGCGCACCTGCGTGCAGGAGCCGACGCGGTGGCGGACCGGGACCTCGCGGAGGATGCCCTCTGGCTCGCGTCGGCGCTCTGCCGGTCGTCGGCCGCCGACGCGGAGGCGCACGGCCTGCTGTCGCTGCTGTGCTTCCATCGGGCGAGGGAGGGAGCGCGATCGAGGAACGGCGAGCTCGTCCCCTTGCCGGCCCAGGATCGGAGCCTGTGGGACCGGCGTCTGCTGCAGGCGGGGCACGACGCGCTGCGCCACGCCGCCGAGCTCCGCACGCCCGGCCGCTGGCAGCTGCACGCGGCCATCGCGGCGTGCCACGCCGACGCCCCCCACTATGCCGCAACCGACTGGGAGCAGATCATCGTCCTGTACGAGCTGCTGACGCGGCGGGACCCGTCGCCGATCGTGCGGCTCAATCGGGCCGTGGCCCTCGCCGAAGTCGGTCGGGCGCAGGAGGCGCTCGCGGAACTGGACGCGCTGCAGGGCCGCCTCGACCGCCATCACCTGTGGCACGCGGTGCGCGCCGACGTGCTGCGGCGCCTGGGTCGCGACGCCGAGGCGGACTCAGCGCTCGAACACGGCCGTCAGCTCACACGGAATCGAGCGGAACGGCGGCTGTTCGCCACACGCCTGCAGGAGGTCCGGGCGACGAACGGGCCGGCGCCACGATGAGGGACGGCGTCCGACCACCTGATTTACTGTACTCATGTCCGCGCAGATCGACGTCTCCGACGAGGTGCTCTCCGGTGAGGCGGTTGCGATCGACGTGCAGCCGGTGGGGTTCCTGCTCCGGGCGGCCGGTGCGATCATCGACATGCTCCTCGGCTACGCGGTCTTCATCCTCTGGATCTTCCTGCGCATCTGGCTGCTCGACGCCGGGGTGCTCGACGAGGCGACCGACCGCATCGCCACGGTCGCCGCGCTGGTGGTCAGCTTCGTCGTCCTGCCGATCACGATGGAGGTCGCTCTCAAGGGGCGCAGCCTCGGCAAGCTCGCGGTCGGCGGGCGCATCGTCCGGATGGACGGCGGCGCCGCGGGATTCCGTCACGCGTTCATCCGCGCGCTGCTCGGCGTCCTGGAGATCTACCTGACCTTCGGCGGCCTCGCCGTGCTGGTCGGCGCCTTCACCGCGCGCTCGCAGCGGCTGGGTGACCTGGTCGCCGGCACCTACAGCCAGCGCGTGCGCACGCCGAAGCTCCTGACCTCCGCACCGGTGCTCCCCCCTGTCCTCTCGGGGTGGGCGCAGATCGCCGATGTGGCGCGGCTGCCCGACCGGCTCGCCCGCCGGATCTCGCAGTTCCTCGTCAGCGCACCGCGGATGCTCCCCGCCGCGAGGGAGCGCGTGGCGCGCGACCTGCTGGCCGAGGCCGCGCCGTATGTGTCGCCGATGCCCGCAGCGCCTGCCGAGCTGATCCTCGTGGGCGTCACCGTGCTGCGCCGCGATCGGGAACGCCGCGCTCTGGCGAACGCCGACCGGCGGGCCGAGCGCCTGTCCGGCCGTCGCGTCGGCGTCTGACCCGGGCCCGCCGCGTCAGTAGCGGTAGTGGTCGAGCTTGTACGGGCCGTCCACCGGCACGCCGATGTAGGCCGCCTGGCCGGCGGTGAGCGTGGTGAGCTGCACTCCGAGCGCGTCGAGGTGAAGTCGCGCGACCTTCTCGTCGAGCGCCTTGGGGAGGACGTGCACGCCCATCGGGTAGGCGGCGGTGTTCGTGAACAGCTCGATCTGCGCGAGCACCTGGTTCGTGAAAGAGGCGCTCATCACGAAGGAGGGGTGCCCCGTCGCATTGCCGAGGTTCATGAGCCGCCCCTCGCTCAGCACGAGCACGCTGCGTCCGCTCGGCATCCGCCACTCGTGCACCTGCGGCTTGATCTCGATCGGCTCCGCACCCTCCAGGGCCTCCAGCCCTGCCATGTCGATCTCGTTGTCGAAGTGGCCGACGTTCGCCACGATCGCCAGGTGCTTGAGCGCCTGCAGGTGCTCCACCGTGACCACATCCCTGTTGCCGGTGCCCGTGACGACGATGTCGACCTCGCCCGCGACGTCGATCAGCCGCGCGACCTGGAAGCCGTCCATCGCGGCCTGCAGCGCGCAGATCGGGTCGACCTCGCTGACGATCACGCGCGCCCCCTGGCCGCGGAGCGCCTCGGCCGCTCCCTTGCCCACGTCGCCGTAGCCGCACACGAAGGCGACCTTGCCGCCCATCAGCACGTCGGTCGCCCGGTTGAGGCCGTCCGGCAGGGAGTGACGGATGCCGTACTTGTTGTCGAACTTGCTCTTGGTGACGGAGTCGTTGACGTTGATGGCGGGGAACAGCAGTTCGCCGGAGGCCGCGAGCTCGTACAGACGGTGCACGCCCGTGGTGGTCTCCTCCGTGACGCCGATCAGCCCCGCGGCGACCCTCGTCCAGCGGTCGGGCGCCTCGGCGAGAGAGCGCCGCAGCACGTCGAGGATGATCGCGTACTCGTGGGAGTCCGCCGCCGTCGTCTCCGGCACCACGCCGGCCTTCTCGAACTCCACGCCCTTGTGCACGAGGAGCGTGGCGTCGCCGCCGTCGTCCAGGATGAGGTTCGGTCCGTCGAAACCGGAGGACGACCAGTCGAAGATGCGCGCGGTGCAGGCCCAGTACTCCTCGAGGGTCTCGCCCTTCCACGCGAACACCGGCACCCCGGACGGGGATTCCACACTCCCCTCGGGGCCGACGACGACCGCGGCCGCCGCCTCGTCCTGCGTCGAGAAGATGTTGCAGCTCGCCCACCGCACCTCGGCGCCGAGGGCCACGAGCGTCTCGATCAGGACAGCGGTCTGGACCGTCATGTGCAGCGAGCCGGCGATCCGCGCACCCCGCAGCGGCTGCGCGGGACCGAACTCGGTGCGCAGCGCCATCAGGCCGGGCATCTCGTTCTCGGCCAGACGCAGCTGGTGCCGTCCTGCGGCGGCGAGGGACAGGTCGGCGACACGGTATTCGAGCTCAGGCATGCGGCCATTGTCCCAGAGCCCGCACCGCGGCCTGCGAGTGTGTCAGAACCGGATCGCGTCGATGACCTTCACGCGCAGGGCCACGAGAGCCGGGATGAACCCGGACACCGCTCCCACGAGGACCGACGCGACCAGCCCCACCACGGCGGCGCGCATCGGGAACGGCGGGATGTCCTGGATCCCCGGGAACATCGACGTCACGATCCACTCCGAGCGCAGCACCGCCACGACCACGGCGATGCCGATCGCTCCCGCGACCGTCGTCGCCACCAGGCTCTCCAGGAACACGGCGAAGAACACGCGGCCCGAGCTCGCGCCGAACGCCCGGCGCACGCCGATCTCACGGACGCGCTGCCGCATCGCCACCAGCTGGATGTTGATGAGACTGAGCGCGCCGAGCGCGAGGATCAGCGAGGCGATGCCGCCCGTGATCATCTCGAAGGTGGCCTGCGCGTCCATGGCACCCGGCTGTGCGGCCCAGTCCGAGCGGCTCACCGACACCGTCTGCCCTTCGGGGAGCCCCGCGCGCAGATCCATCGCGAGCACCGGGGCGATCGCGTCGACCTGATCCGCGCCGACCCACACCTCGTACTGCGTGAAGGTGTCGGCGGGCAGCGCGTCCACGCGGTCCCGGTAGGCGTCGTAGAGCATGTCCAGCCGCAGCTCCTCGTCGCCGAAGCCCTGGCGCGGCACGACGCCGACCACCTGGTAGGTGCCTCCGGCGTCTCCGCCGACCGTGAGGGTGGGGTGCTGCGCGAGCGGGATGCGCCCGAGCCGATCCCACAGCGGCTCTGTGATGACCACGGCCGGGGCCAGCGCCTGGCCGTCGGCGTCGCGGAGCATGCGTCCCTCGAGCAGCTTCTCGCGGTGGATCTCGGAGTACGCGGGATCGACCAGTCGCGTCTGCACCTGGGTCATGCCCTCGGGCAGCGCGACGTGCAGCACGAAGCCCTGCGCGATGCGAGCCGTGTGGCTGAAGCCGAAGCGCTCGGAGGCGCGCGCGAACCGCTCGTCGAAGTCGTCCGTGTCCACAGGGGTGCCGTCCGCGGCCGACACGGCGACCGCGACCGTGGCCGCCCGGCCGCCCCAGCGGTCGGACTGCTCCGCCTGGAACTGCCGCTGGTACTCGGAGAAGGCGACGACGGCGGTGAGCGCGCCCACCGAGACGGCGATGCCGATCAGGCTCAGCAGCACGCGGAGCTTGTGCACGCGGATCTCGGCCCAGGCGTCGGAGAGCGCCCCCAGGAACGCGGTCACGGTGCGACCTCCGCGGCGGTGCCAGGCACGGAGGCGGCGAGCGTCGACGCCTCGAAGGCGCGCGCGAGGTCGGCGGGTTCCAGCCGTCCGGCGTCCAGCCGGTAATGGCGCCGGGCTCGTGCGGCCACGTGCAGGTCGTGCGTGATCGTGACGAGCGCCGCATCCGTCTCGGTCGCGACCTCGTCCAGCAGCGTCATGACCGCAGCGCCGGTGTCGATGTCGAGGGCTCCGGTCGGCTCGTCGGCGAGGATCAGCACGGGTCGGCGCACCAGGGCCCTGGCGATCGCGACACGCTGCTGCTCGCCGCCGGAGAGCCGGTCGGCGATCTGGTCGACCCGATGGCCGAGACCCACCCGCTCGAGCATGTCGGCCGCGATCCTTCTGCGGTCCCAGAAGAGTCGCCCGCGCGCATGACCGAGCGGCATCATGACGTTGTCGATCGCCGTGCGCCCGGGCAGCAGGTTGAACTGCTGGAAGACGAAGCCGACGTTCTCTCCGCGCAGGCGGTCCAGCCGACCCGAGCGCATCCGCCGCACCTCGCGGCCCTCGAACGAGACCGTGCCGGACGTGGGGGCATCGAGCATGCCGAGGATGTTCAGCAGCGTGGACTTCCCTGACCCTGAGCGCCCCACGATCGAGACGTGGTCGCCGGCGCCGACCTCCAGATCGACGCCGCGCAGGATCTCCAGCCGCGAGTCGTCCGGCAGCAGGACGCTCTTCGCGACGTCCTGCAGCGCGACGAGCGTCACCAGCTCATCCCGCTGTCGCACTGCTCGACGCCGGGCGAGATCTCGTAGCAGAACTCCTCGACCGGCGCGACGAAGCCGGGGACGAACTGGCGGATGCTGTCGCCCTCCGCGAGCCCGTCGGTGACCTCCACCATCGTGCCGTCGTTGACTCCGAGCGCGACCTCGCGCTCCTCCGGCTCCGCGCCGTCGCCCGCGTCGACCCAGACCTTGCCGGTGCCGGCGCCGCCCTGGACCGCCGTGACCGGGATCACCAGCGCATCGTCGACCTGGCCGAGCGCGAGGTCCATGGTGGCGGGCAGCCCCGCGAACACCGTCTGATCGGCGGGGATGGCGCACCGCACGCTCGCGGTCCCCTCCTCGCTGACCTGCACGCGCACGCCCGTGCACGCGAACGGCGAGGGACCGCCGGTGATGGTGACCGTCGCCTCGGTGGGCGCGTTCACCAGGCGGTACAGCTGCACGGGCTCGACCGTGGCCTGCAGGTGATATCGCGCCGGGGTCAGCGTGTAGGTCTCGGTGCCCACGGACGTGGCCTGTCCCTTCACGAGCGCGAGTTCGGACACGTCGCCGGCCTCGGGCGCGAGTACGTCGATGTCCTTGCGCGGCTCGTCCTGACGCACCGTGTACAGCTTCTGACCGGCGGCCACCGCCGCGCCGTCCGCGATGTGCACGGCCGTGACCGTGCCGGTGAGCTCACTGCGGACGGCGTACGCCTCATCCCGCGCGACCGTGCCGTCCAGACTCAGCGCATTCACCACGGCACCACGCTCCACCGCCACGACCGGGTCGGTGATCCCGGCCTGCGGGCTCACCACGGCCTCCGAGCGATCGGGGAAGAAGGCGATCTTGACGAGAGCCGCGGCGCACGCGCCGAAGATCACCACGAGCAGGAGAGGGAGGACCCAGCGACGCCAGACGATCACGACAGCCTTTCCGGCCGCGCCGCCGTGACACCGCCGCCGTCAGAGTATCCAGCCGCGCGTGCCCCACGGGGACCGCGCGGCCCGCGTGTCGCGAAGCGCCGTCAGGCGCGCGAGTGCCGCGGGCGGGAGGAACCGTCGGGGCCTCAGGTCGTCCGGATGCGGAGCGCGATCAGGCGCGAAGGGCCTCGTGGCGGATGACCAGCCAGCCCGCGGGCACCGAGAGCCGGTCGGCGTGCGGCGCACACAGGTCGTGCGCCTGCGGGTCGTTCGCGGCGCCGAGCGGCCCGAGCGCCGCCATCTGATCGCCGTAGTCGTACGTGAGAGTGGCCACGGCCTCGCGCGCGCAGCCGACCTTCGAGCACAGTCGTCCGTCCATCCCTCCCACCGTACGTCGCCCGGCCGTCGCCGCCGCGGATGCCGCGCCGAGCGCAGGCGCAGCGCCTAGACTTTCGACATGCCCCGTCGTCGCCCCGCCCCCGCCGCGGCCCGCCGTGGCGCCAGACACGGGCGACACGGCCGACTCGGACGCAGCGAGGTCGTGCGCCCTCCGCTGGCGCCGCTGGACGGGCGCCTCGACCGCTTCGACCTCACGGTCGGCACCGCCGTCGAGTTCCTTCGCGGCACCTGGCCGGAGCTGCAGGACGTGCGGTTCGAGATCGGGGCCCTCCCCGCGGCGGAGAGCGACGGCGAGGTGCCGCGCTGGCACCTCGACCGCCAGGGCCGCCGCATCGTGCTGTTCCGCATCCCGATCGAGCGGCTGCTGCCGCCGGGGCACGATGACGCCGCCCACCGACGGATGGCCATCGAGAGCGCCGTGTTCCGCGCGGCCGCCGAGTATGTGGGGCGTGAGCCCTGGGACCTGGGCCACGACCACTGAGGCCCCACGGCCCGCGTCCTGTCCGCCCCGCGCTCAGGGGTAGACGGTGATCGACTTCTCCACGCCGGGCGACGGCGGCACCGGGAGGACGGCCAGTGCGCCGGGGGCGGTGAACGTGACCGCGGCGTGCACTTCGCCCGTGACGCGGAGCAGATAGGTGTCGCGGGCGGTCACATCGATGCCAGCGGTCTGACCGGCCGGCACCGTGATCTCCTGCGACTCCCCGCCGCCGATGGGCTCGAGCGTCACCGTCGCATCCTCCTCCGTCGTGTTCGCGAGCTGAAGGCGCGGTGAGGGACCGGTCGGCACTGCGAAGGCGACCTCCGCGTCGATCTGCGGGGCCGGTGTGACCCACGCGAAGTCCGTATCGCGTCCGAAGCCGTCCTGCTGGCGGACGGCGGCGACCACGGGAGCCTCCGCCTCGATCTCCACGGTGTAGCGCCCCGGCTCCAGTCCGCTGAGCGCCACCTGGGCGGGGACGTCCGGGTCGAGCGGCACGCGGAATTCGTCGGTCGTCGGGGTGGTGCCCTCACTGCGGACGCGGACCTGCACCATCGCATGCGCGCCCGGCGAGAGCAGCCGGAGGACCGTCATGTCGCCTTCGTCCCCGTTCGCGGAGAACGTCTGCACGCCCGTGATCACCAGATTCTGCTGCGGTCCAGGCACCGCCTCCTGCAGATCGGCGCCCGCCGGGTCGAGCACGCGTACGAGCGAGGACTGCAGCACGGCCCGCACGGGGGCGCCGGTCGCGCTGACCTTGACGACGGGCGCCTCGTTGCCCGCTGCGATCGCCGTGAGGGGTAGAGCGGTCTGGGAGCGAGCGGGGACGATCACGGTACGGCCGCCGCGCGACTCGCCGTAGACCGTGAGCGTGACGGTGGACGGGACCTCCGCCGCATTGGTCAGGACCACGATGTCCTCGGAACCGGTTCCGACGGCACCCCCGACGAGCCAGGACTCCAGTCGGGGCACGGTGCAGGGCGCCGCCGCATATCCGGCCAGGTCGTCGGCGGCGAGCGTGAACGACTCGGCACCGGCGATGAGCGGAGCGGTCCGCCCCTCGACCGCACCCGTGAGCACGGACACCTCTCCCCCGTCTGCGAGGTCGGGGGCGGCGAGGCCTTCCGTGCCGGGGTCGCCGGCGGTCCCGCCCACCGTGAGGCTCGGCCCGGCCGCCGACCGCATGTCGAGCGGGGCCGAGGAGTCCCGCCCGAGCGCGCGCACATCGCCGTTGCACACGAGCACGCTGTCGCCGGGGAGCGGCGTGACCTGCTCCTGGGCCGGTTCGTGCGACACGGTCGGCCACGGGGCGTGCACGGCGGCGGCGACCCCGACGACGCATGCGGCGGCGACGGCCACCCCGGTCACGAGGCGCGCACCGGTCGCTGCGACGCGGAAGGCGCGGTTGCCGCTCATCGGTCCTCCTCCTCGGAACGGCGCTGGGTATGCGGCGCATCGCCGGACCCGTCGACGGCCTCGGTCCCCGGCTCAGGCTCGGGCGCAGGCTCGGCGATGGGCGCCAGCGCCTCGTCGTTCAGCGCCGGCTCGTCCTGCGGGTCCTCGACCGCGCCGACGGGCGGGTCCTCGACGACGGGCGGCTCGCGGTCCTCCGCATGGCGAGGGAGCACGAGCGGCTCCTCGGGCGCCCTGCCCACGATGCGCGACTGCGCTCTCGCGGCGCGCCGCGACGCCCTGGTCGGGATCGAGAGCAGCAGCGCGGCGAGGACCACCAGCAGCTGCAGCGTCACGACGAGCCGTGCCGTCCCCTCCTGCGCTGCGGTCAGGGACGCGGGCTCCGCGGCCTCGGCCTCCAGTCGCCAGAGCACGCCGCGATCCGTGGTGCCGGCATGCACGAGTCCTGCCCGCTGGTCGATCGCGGCGATCGAGGCCGTGCGCAGCGTCCTCGCCCTGTCGCCCTCGCCGGGGACCTCCGCGATCAGGACGTAGCTGATGCCCTGGGCAGCCAGTTCCGCCGGCGCGTCGAAGTCGCGTGCCGAGATCAGGTCGACCGCGAGCGTCGAGACGTCCGAAGCCTGAGGCTCGACCGCCGTGGACATCATCGTGGTCTGTGCGCCGAGCGTCTCACTCGCCCCGCGGACGACCTCGACGGCGAGTCCGCCGTCGTTCTGCGGAGTGAGGATGAGGGTCGAGATCGGCCGATCACCCGCGGCCTGGGCTGCGACGTAGGCCGGCAGCGTCGACTCCGGTCCGTTGGCGAGCAGGGAGCGGTCGGCGTGGAAGGCGCTGAGGGCGGGGACGGCGCAGACGGCGAGCGCGACGGCGGCCACCGCGGTCGCGGCGACGCGCAGGCGCGGCAGGGTGATGGCGGTGTCGAGCGTGACGGTGGCGGCGCCGACGACGCCGATCCAGGCCAGACTCAACCCCGAACCGGGCCAGATCGCCACCGGAGTGCCCTGCGCGAACGACACGCTGATGCCCACCGCGAGGAAGGCCGTGGCGACGCCCGCCACGCTCACGACCAGCAGGGTGATGCCGGCACGCCAGCGCGGTGAGACCGCCGCCGCCAGTGCGAGCAGCACGAGCGGCGCGCAGAGGACGGGAGCCCAGGCGCCGATGACACCGGGGGCGATGGCCGCCCACCCCGCGAGGTCGGTCGTCGGGAACCCGGTGGCGATGGCGAGACGCCCCACGGCATCGGCACCGGCCTGCGGCCCCGCCCAGACGAGGCCAGGGTCGGCGAGGAGCGCGAGCGGGGTGCCGTGCGCCACCTGCCAGAGGATCAGCGGTCCGAACAGCACGGCGGTCGGCAGCGGCAGCCACAGCAGCCGTCCTGCGCCGCGGAACTGCGCCGTGCCGATCACGATCCCGAGCGCGACCAGCCACAGGAGGGCGAGGGCGGGGGCGAGCGACGGCGCGCACGCCAGCACGGCGGCCAGCAGCAGGGAGGCGCTGCCGGCAGCCCCCCACGAGCGGTGTGCGACGACGGCCGTGTGGAACAGCCACGGCAGCAGCAGATGCACGAGCACGGCGGCGGGACGGCCGTCGACCAGCGCGGTGAGGAACGTGGGGGCGAGCGCCCAGGCGACCCCGGCGAAGATGCGGAGGCCCGAGCGGTCGGTGACCCTCGTCGCCGCGAACCAGCCGCCGAGCACGGCGAGCGGGAGGGCGAGGATCCACAGCAGCACGAGGGCGAAGGACGGCCCGGCCGGCCAGAGCGATCCCAGGATCGCGACGACGGCGGCGAACGGGTCGGCGGGTCCGACGACGTCGACCCCCAGCCCGCGCAGCCCCCAGGCGGCGTCCGCCCACAGCGCCGTGACGGTCTGCCGGAGCGGGAGGAGTCCGCCCCCGCCGAGCGCGGGCCACGCGAGCAGCGTCGTGAACGAGGCGATGCTCACGACGAGGGCGGCCAACACGGCCCAGGCACCCCCGCCCGAGAAGAAACGGAGCTCGCTGACGGCGCCCTGCTCGCTGCCGTGCCCGTCGTCGAGCCGGCGTCGCAGCTGCGAGGACGTGACGCGGAGCGGAGCGATGCTCGCCCACGTCGAGGTCCGGAAGGCGCGGATGCGCGAGCGCGAACGGGCGACGGCACCCACGCGCAGCATAGCGGTGAGCGCGGCGCCCCATTCGGGAAGCACGGCCTCAGGCCGCTTGCCGATCAGGTGCGTGATGGAGCGCCAGAGCGCGAGCGGGAGGAGTGAGAGCCAGTGCAGTGCCACGGCGGCCACCGGTGCGTAGGCGAGTCGCCGGTGCAACTGCGCGAGTCGGGTGACGTAGGCACGGCGCGAGCGGCCGGTCGGCAGTGCCGCGGGGCCATCCGGAGCCGCGGACACGCGGGCGGTCGGGGCGAGGACGACACGTCCACCGCCGAGGCGTGCACGGACGCCGAGGTCGAGCCCCTCGTCCGCTCCGGCGAGCGCGACGTCCGGCCGCAGGGCGTCGCGCACCTCGCCCCGGATGAGCATGCCGCGGATGTCCGCGCCCAGCGCGTCGTCCATTCGATCGTGCTGCCCCTGGTCGAGCTCGCCGGCGGCCAGTTCGACGGAACGTCCGAGCGCGGTCATGCTCACGCCGAGCGAGACGATCTCCCGGTCGTTGTCCGTGGAGACGAGCTTCGGGGCGACGATGGCCGCGGAGGGCGATCGCTCCAGGGTCCCGGTGAGGCGCTCGAGAGCACGCGGATGCGGGGCGGTGTCCTGGGCCAGCAGCCAGATCGCCGCCCCCTCCGGCACCCGCGGGCGGGCGAGGTCGACGGCCTCCGCGAAGGAGGTCGAGGAGCGGGCCTCGATGATGCCCTCGACCGTGCTCGCGACGGCAGCGCTCTCGCGTGCACTCGCCGCGTCACCGCAGAGCACGAGCGTGACGGCGGCGGGCGCGAGGGTCTGGGAGCGCACGGCGTCGAGTGTGCGGAGCAGCTGCGCGCGGGCCGAGGGGCCGGGGCGCGCGACGATGATGGCGTGAACTCGGGCTGGCATGACCTCGTCAGCCTATGCGCGGGACCAGCCGGTGCGGGGCAGGGGACGCGGCGCGCCCGCGAAGCCGAGCGGAGCCGGCGTGATCGTGCGTGCGATCAGCTGGCGCGGCGCTTGAGCTTGCGGCGCTCGCGCTCGGAGAGCCCGCCCCAGATGCCGAAGCGCTCGTCGTTGTTGAGCGCGTACTCCAGGCACTCGCCGCGCACGTCGCACGAGGTGCAGATGCGCTTCGCGTCGCGAGTCGAGCCGCCCTTCTCGGGGAAGAAGGCCTCGGGGTCCGTCTGCGAGCAGAGCGCGTCGCTCTGCCAGGCCAGGGCGTTGTCGTCGTCCTGCTCGGACCGTCGCACCCCGGGGACACCGAGGTTGACCGGATCGACGAACCAGTTCTCCGGCACATCGGAACGGTATCCCGTCATCTCGACCTCCAACCCTTCAAAACCGCCCCCCTGGCGGGCCGTGCTCCATTAATTACACCGGTGTGATTCGCTCCGGTCAAGTCGTGGATCGTAAACCCTCAAGGGATTCTTGAAGGTTCACGCGGCCTCATCGGCGTGTCGCGCGCGCCGCGCGAGAGGTGATCAGCGGCCTGGGGTCGCGACGAAGGCCTCGCCCGCGCCGGAGAGATGCAGCACCGACTCCGCGGCGTCGGCGAAGGCCGCGGTGCCCACGGGGACCGAGAGCTCCTTCCCCGAAGCGGAGGCGACGGCCACTCGCCCAGCCGTCGCGAGCACCATCGCGGGGCCGCTCACCTCGAGCGCGACGGGCGCACCGTCGAGCTCGACCCGGCGCAGGGCGAAGTCGGGGACGGGCACGGGATATTCGGTCACGGCCGTACCGGCGGCGGGCCGCAGCACCGGGACCTCGGCGGGCGTCGTGTCCAGGATCGCGAGCAGCTCCGGCACGTCGATGCGCTTGGGCGTGAGTCCGCCGCGCAGCACGTTGTCGCTCGCCGCCATGATTTCCACACCCAGCCCGGAGAGGTACGCGTGCAGCAGGCCGGCGCGCAGGAAGATCCCCTCGCCGCGGCGCAGCACCACGTGGTTCATCAGCAGCGCCACGACGACGCCGGGGTCGCCGGGACAGGTCTCGGCGATGCCGGCCACCGCGTGGAGGGCGACGCCCCACTCCCCCGCCTGCTCGCGCGCGGCGGCCGCCTTCACGGCGGCGATGATCTCGTCGACGGCGGCCTGCGCGTCTCCGCCCAGCAGCCAGGCGATCGCGTCTCGAAGGCCATCGCCGTCCGCGGCCAGCAGCGAACGCAGGCGCTCCACACCCGCGCCGTCGTCGAGCGCGTCGAGCAGGCGCAGCGTGTCGGCGACGGGCCGCAGGCCGCTCAACGACTCGAAGCGCTCACTCAGCGCGACGATGAGCTCCGGCTTGTGATTGTCGTCGCGATAGTTCCTCTGCGGGTCGTCGAGCGGAAGACCGCTCTCCCGCGCCCAACCGGCCTTCGCCTGCTCGATCGTCGGATGCACCTGGATCGACAGCGGCTGTGCGGCGGCCAGGAGCTTGAGCAGATAGGGAAGCGTGCCCCCGGTGACGCCGTCGAGCGTGCCGTTCCCCTCGACATCCGCGGGGTCGCCGGGGTGGTCCCCGAACCACACCTCCGCCTCCGGTGCACCGCTGGGGGTACGCCCCTCCAGCTCGGCCAGCAGGGTCTCCGAGCCCCATGCGTAGTCGCGGGGCGTGTTCGTGAGGCGAAGCAGCATGCCCCCAGCGTAGGCCCCGCCCTGCGCTCAGGCCGTCGCGGGCGCGGCGCGGTATCCTGAACGCGATGGCCCAGTACACCAAGCACCCGGTGGCCGCCCCGCCCACCGCGCCCGAGCGCGAGTCCACGGGGCATCTGCTCCTGCGCGGCTACGTCATCGCGGTCCTGTTCGTGGCCTTCGCGCACTCCGCGGTGTACAACCTGGTGGGTGTGGTGGGAGCGGCGGTCGTGCTCGCCGTGTTCACCCTCGTCACGCTCGCGATCGGCATCCCGATGCTCGCTCGTCGGCGTCCGCAGCCCTTCCGCTGGCGCCGCCTGCCGTGGACCGCGCTCGCCTACTCCGCGCTCGCGCTGGTCTCGGTCGCGTGGTCCCAGTGGCGCGGTCCGACGATCGCGACGGGCGTGCTGCTCGCCGCGATCACCGTGAACGGTCTCTTCATCGCGCACGTGCTCACGTGGCACGAGATCGTCAGGGCGCTGTCGTCCGCGTTCAAGTGGATCCTCGGTCTCTCCCTCGCACTCGAGCTGTGGGTCTCCCTGGTGCTGCACGGGCCGCTGCTGCCGAACTTCGTCGAGCTGCCCGAGGGGGACATCGACCCGCAGTGGTACTGGGTGCGGGACAACCTGTTCGACGGCGGCCGCATCCAGGGCATCGTCGGCAACGCGAACCTGCTGGCCATCGTGTCCCTCTTCGCGCTGATCACCTTCGGGGTGCTGTTCGCGGCGCGCGCACGCTGGCGGACCACACTCGCGCTGTGGATGCTGCTGGCGCTGTACTTCCTCGTCCGCACCTCGTCCGCGACCGCGCTCGCCTGCGCCGCCGCCGCCGCCGTGGTGCTCGTCGTCGCCCTCCTGATGCGCCGCGCCCGCACGCCCGGGGCCCGCACCCGGGTCTACGTGATCGCGATCGGCTCGACGGTGATCGTCGGCACCGCCGTGTGGCTGCTGCGCGAGCCGCTGCTCGCCCTGCTGGGGCGGAGCTCGGACCTGACGGGCCGCTCCGACAAGATCTGGACCGCCGTGCTGCAGCGCGTGGCGGAGCATCCCCTGTTCGGCAACGGTTTCTCGAGCCCCTGGATCCCGAGCGACCCCGCCTTCGACGGCTGGATCGTTGATCACGGGATCACGGTGTTCCACGCGCACAACATGTGGCTCGACGTGCTGCTGCAGCTGGGCGTCCTCGGGCTCGTCCTGATGGCGGTGGCGTACGGCAGTCTGCTGTGGCGCTCCTGGTTCTTCGCGGTCGACCGCCCGCGCTGGGACCTCGACGCGCAGCGCCCCTACTCTCCGCTCACACTGCTGCCGAGCCTGTTCACCGTGGTGCTGCTCGTGCAGGGTCTGACCGAGTCCACGCCGATCATGCTGTGGGGCTGGCTGCTCGTCGTGCTCCTGTCGTTCAAGCTCAAGTCCGTGCCGCTGGTCGGCGTCGGCGAGCGCGACCTCGTGTTCGAGCGTGGCGCGACGCAGCGGCGGGTGCCGTGACGGGTGCCGTGACGGGGGGCCATCCGATCGCCCGGCTGCTCGGCTCGGCGGAGTTCGCCAGGGCGTTCACGCTCGCGGTGCTGCTCGCCGTGTTCGGCTCGTTCGCGATCGAGCGGATGACCTCGCCCGTCACGCTCGCCACGATCGTCACGCTGTTGTGCGTGCTGGGCGCCGCCATCCTCTGGGTGCGCCGCGAAGAGCTCTCCCTGCTGCGGATCGCTCCCTCGTCGCTCATCGCCTTCCTCGGCTGGGCTCTCGTGAGCCTGGTGTGGACGACCGATCGCTCGGACACCGTCTTCGGGTGGCTGTCCCTGTTCGGCTACGCCTTCCTGGCGATCACCGTGGGGCACATCCGCGACACTCTGCAGACGGTGCGCGCGATCGGCGACGCGCTGCGCGTGCTGCTCGGGCTCTCGCTCGCCGTGGAGATCCTCTCCGGAGTCCTCCTGGACATCCCGTTCGCATTCCTCGGCGTCCAGGGCGATCTCGCGGCCGGCGGACCCGTCCAAGGCCTCTTCGGCAGCCGCAACATGCTCGGCTTCATCGCTGTGATCGCGCTGATCACGTTCGTGATCGAGTGGCGCACGCAGTCCGTGGAACCCCCGCTCGCGGTCGTGTCGATCGCGCTCGCCGGCGGCCTGGCGTTCCTGTCGTCCTCCCCGACCGTGCTGGTGCTGGCCGTCGCCGTCGGCATCGTGACGGTCGCCCTCACGATCGTGCGACACGCACCGGCATCCCGGCGCAACCTCGTCCAGTGGACGCTGGGCGTGCTGGTGGCGATCGCCCTCGCGGTCGCGTTCGCGCTGCGCCATCAGATCATCGCGCTGCTCGACGCCGGCTCCGACTTCTCGATGCGCGCGAGCCTGTGGAACACGATCCTCGACTTCGTCGCCATCAAGCCGATCACGGGCTGGGGCTGGTTCGGCGACTGGGCGCGCGGCGAGTTCCCGTTCACGTTCATCAACTTCCAGCTCGACGAGCACCACCAGAGCGCGCTGAACGCCTTCTTCGACGTGCTGCTGCAGCTGGGGGCGGCGGGACTGGTCCTGTTCCTGCTGCTGGGCGGCGTGGCGCTGATCCGCTCCTGGCTGGTCGCGAGCGTGCGGCGCTCCGTCGTGTACGCCTGGACCCCGATCACGCTGGTGACGCTCGCGGTCGACTCGATGTTCGAGAGCTTCACGCTCGTCGGCGCCGGCTGGTTCCTGCTCGTGCTGTGCGCCCTTCGCGCCGGTCAGTCCCGGTCCTGGCGCGAGAACATCGATGCGGCGCACACCGGCGCCATCCCCACCCTGCGCCCGCAGGAGTAGCGTCCGTTCCCCGCTGGCCGGGTCAGCGCAGAGAGCGCAGCTTCTCGGACCAGGCGAGCGCGTCGCGCACCCCGTCGTCGACGGAGCGCTCCGCGCGCCAGCCCAGCACGTCGGCCGCACGGTCCACGATGGCGAACGCGCCGGCCTGGTCGCCGGGACGCCGCCCGGTCTCCACGACAGGCAGCGGCTCGCCGGTCACGCGTTCGAATGCCTGCACGAGCTCGCGCACGGTTACGCCGTCGCCCGTGCCGAGGTTGATCACCTGATACGGCTCGTCCGCCGTCGCGACCTCGTCGAAGCGCTGCACGGCCGCGACGTGCGCGAGCGCGAGGTCCCACACGTGCACGTAGTCGCGGAGGCCCGAGCCGTCGCGGGTCGCCCAGTCGGTCCCGGTGATGGCGAAGGGCTCGCCCGAGGCCTTCGCCGTCATGATCTTGCCGAGCGCGTGCGACGGAGTGGGGTTCTGCAGCCCCGTGCGCAGCTGCGGATCGGCGCCGATCGGGTTGAAGTAGCGGAGCGCGATGGCGCGGAAGTCGCCTGCCGTCGCGGCGTCGGCGAGGATCTGTTCGACCATCGCCTTCGTGGTGGCGTACGGGCTCGCCGGCGCGAGCACACCGTTCTCGTCGACGCCCTCGCCGCTCTCGCCGGCGTAGACGGAGGCCGAGGAGCTGAACACGACGCGCGGGATGCCGGCGTCGCGCAGCCGCTGGAGGAGCACGATGGTCTTGCCGACGTTGCTGTCGTAGTAGCCCAGCGGATCGGCCACCGATTCCGGCACCACCACGCGAGCGGCGCAGTGCACCACGGCATCGATGTCGGGGTGGTCCGCCAGCAGCCGATCGAGCACCGCCGCGTCGGCGATGTCGCCCACGTAGAGGTTCCGTCCGTCCCCGAAGGCCCGCAGGCCCTTCGAGAGGTCGTCGAGGACGACCACCTCGATCCCGGCCTCGATGCATGCCGTCGCCACGGTCGATCCGATGTAGCCGGCGCCGCCGGTGATCAGTACCTTCATCGCGGTCAGTCTAACCAGCCGGGCTGGACGCGGACGGGGAGGCTCTCCGCAGATCCTGAGGTGGTGGACGGTAGGCTACTCACTGCTCGTCGCGTCGCGCGCCGCCGTTCCGCGGCGGTCAGCGACACCAACATCGGAGATTCGCCCCGTGGCCCACGTCCTTCAGAACGTCGTCTTCCCGCTCGATCGCGACCCCGATCTGCTTCCGCTGTACGCCGACCCCGAGACCTGGTCCGTGATCGAGGACGAACCGGTCCGCGTCTCCAACCGCGCACACCTCGGCAACATCCTCGGCCGCCACCGTGCCCGTATCGTCGCCGGTCGCCGCGTGTCCCTCGGCACCTACTTCAACGCCTTCCCTGCCGCGTACTGGCAGCACTGGACGAGCGTGCGGGAGGTGCAGCTCACGGTCCGCACGACCGGGCCGGCGACGATCCTCGTCTACCGCTCGAACGGTGCGGGCGTACGCCAGCGCGTGGCCACCCGCGAGGTCACGGGTGAGGCGACGACGTCGTTCGACCTTGCCCTCACGCAGTACAGCGACGGCGGCTGGATCTGGTTCGACATCGTCGCCGACGAGAAGCCCGCGGTGCTCGAGGGCGCCGAGTGGACGACCGAGCAGGAGCCGGCACGCAACGGCAAGGCATCGCTCGGCATCACCACGTACAACAAGCCCGACTACTGCGTCGAGACGCTGCGCGCGCTGGCCTCCTCCCCCGATGCGCTCGAGTTCGTCGACCGCATCTTCCTGGTCGACCAGGGCACGCAGCTCGTCGCCGATCAGGAAGGCTACGACGAAGTGGCCGGCCGGCTCGGCGAGACGCTCCAGGTGATCCGTCAGGCGAACCTCGGGGGTTCCGGCGGCTTCGCCAGGGCCATGTACGAGACCCTGCAGCGGCCGGAGAGCGACTTCGTGCAGCTGCTGGACGACGACGTGCGCCTGGAGCCGGAGTCCCTGCGCCGGTCGATCGTGTTCGGCCAGTACGCGACCACCCCGGTCCTGGTGGGCGGGCACATGTTCGACCTGCTCGACCGCCCGAAGCTGCACGGCTGGGCCGAGGTCGTCGACGAGGTGCCGTTCATGTGGCGCAACCTCTACCAGGAGCAGATGCCGCACGACTTCGGCGTGTCCAACCTGCGTCAGTCCTCGCTGCTGCACGTGCGCATGGACGCCGACTACAACGGCTGGTGGATGTGCCTCATCCCCCTCGACGCGATCCGCGCGGTCGGCCTGTCGCTCCCGGCGTTCATCAAGTGGGATGACGCGGAGTTCTGCCTCCGCGCGGGCGAGGCCGGCTTCCCCACGGTCTCGATGCCCGGTGTCGCGCTCTGGCACGTCTCCTGGGTCAACAAGGACGACACGATCGACTGGCAGGCCTACTTCCACGCCCGCAACCGGATCGTCGCGGGCCTGCTGCACTCGGACGTCCCGCGCGGCGGGCGCCTGCTCCGTCACAGCAGGAGGGTCGACCTCAAGCACCTGATGATGATGCAGTACTACCCCGTGGCGCTGCGCGCACAGGCGCTGCGCGACGTGCTGTCGGGGCCCGAGCACATGCGGAGCAACATCCGGACGGCTATGCCCGCGTCCCGCGCTCTGGCGGCGGAGTTCCCGGAGACGGTCGTGCACCGGGATCCGTCTCTCGTGCTCTACTCGCGCCGCGGCCGGCAGGTCTACAAGAAGGTGTCGAAGAACGACTACGACAACCCCACCGGGCTGCGCCTGCGCTGGTTCACCCTGACCACGCTCCTCTCGCACTGGGTACACCGCCCGCACCCGGACAACGTCGTGCAGCCGGAGGCCGAGTTCGGCAAGGAGGACGCGCAGTGGTGGCGGGTCCCCGCGTTCGACAGCGTGCTCGTGAGCGCGGCCGACGGATCGGGCAAGAACATCTACACCCGCGACCGCCGTCAGTACCGGCGCATGCTGCGCGAGACCGTGCGTCTGCACGCGGAACTGCGGCGACGCTGGCCCGAGCTCCGCGCGCAGTACCGGGAGGCCCTGCCCGAGCTCGTCTCCCCCCGCTCCTGGCAGCAGATCTTCGAGGAGAAGGCATGACCGCGGCCCCCGCTGCATTCGACCCCACGGCCGCGACGATCGTCATCGTCACCTTCAACCGCTCGCACCTGCTGACCGGCCTGCTCACCAGCATCACCGCGATGGACCCCAAGCCGGGTCACGTCGTCGTGATCGACAACGCCTCCGTCGACGACACCACCGACGTGGTCGAGTCCTTCCGCGACGACATCGGCACCGAGCTCGTGTACCGCCGCCTCGACGTCAACACGGGCGGCTCCGGCGGCTTCAGCGAGGGCATGCGCACCGCCTACGAGCTGGGCTCCGAGTGGATCTGGATGATGGACGACGACGTCGAGGTGCTGCCGGACGGTCTCGCCAGGATGGGAGCGTGGGCGCCGCGCTTCAAGAGCATCCAGGGTCGCCGCTACGACTACGACGGCAGCGAGTTCTACTGGCAGTACCGGATCGCCGAGCGCATGGGCATCCCGATCCCCTTCGCACCGGCCGGGTTCGACGAGTCCGGCTACAAGCACATGAACAGCGGCTGCTTCGAGGGGATGTTCATCCACCGCTCGATCGTGCAGCAGATCGGCCTGCCCGATCCGCGCTTCTTCATCTACTGGGACGACCAGATGTACGGCTGGCTGGCGTCTCGACGGACGACGGCCGTCATCGTGGACGAGTTCGTGCTGCGACGCACCCGCGAGATCAAGCAGTGGGACATGGGCATCCGCCACATGAACGCGTCCAGCAACGCCTACCGCTACTACATCATGCGCAACCGCGGCTTCATCAAGCAGTACTACCGCGTGCACGGCGTCTACAACCCTGTGCTGTTCGGCCTCGGCACGACCGCGACGTTCTTCAAGGAACTCATCCGTCTGGCGTTCGTCGAGCGGACCGTGCGCGGGACCAGCAACCTGTTCCGCGGACTCCGCGACGGCGGCAGGATCGGGCGCGACCGGTCCTGGCAGCCGATGACCCCTCTGGAGGCCTGAGATGACCGACCCGCAGCCGGAGCTCCGCTGGGCACCGCTCCCGCCCGCGCCGAAGCGGACCGGCCGCGTCTGGCTGATCGTCGGGCTCGCGGTGGTTGCGCTCGCGATCATCGGCGCGCTGCTGTTCTTCCTCCTCCCGCGCGGCGAGGGACCCGCGCCGGAGGAGAGCCCGTCTCCCACGCCCACGGCGTCGCCGACCCCCACGGTCACGCCCACCCCGACCGCCTCGCCGACGGTGGGACCGCAGCCGTCGCAGACCCCGATCGTGACGCCGCCGCCGGCTGCCGACCCGACGCTGGAGGCGTTCCGCGGCCAGGTGGCACCGCGGCTCAACGACGCCCCGCGAGGCCTCGACTTCGCTGCCGGCGCCGGTCAGGACGCGGGGCCCATCGTCGACACCCTGCAGGCGGACCTGCAGTGGCTGTCCGACCTGGAGCCTCCGTCCTCCATCGCGCAGAGCTGGCGCGACGGCGTGCAGGCCTATGGCCAGCGGCTCGATGAACTGCAGACGGCGATCGCCGGCGGCGGGAACACGTCGTCCGCGATCGATGCGGCCCGCGCCGCCGTGCAGAACCTGCGCACGCTCGTCGGCCTCTGAGCGCGGAGCAAGCCGCGTCGGATCCCCGCCCGTGCGCCCGGGCGGGGAGGCGCGTCAGACCGCGTAGTCGGCGTTGTAGCGGTCGAGCACGTCGCCGATCGGCGCATCCAGCGCGAGCGCTCCCTTGTCGAGGTACAGGCCGCGCGTGCAGAACCGCCGCAGGTCGCGCTCGTTGTGGCTCACGAAGAACAGCGTCCGCCCCTCGGCGAGCAGTTCGTCGATGCGCTTGTAGCACTTGTCGCGGAACGCCTTGTCGCCTACGGCGAGCACCTCGTCCACGAGCAGGATCGGCTCGTCGAGCTGCGACACCACGGAGAACGCCAGCCGCACCTTCATGCCGTTCGAGAGGTGCTTGTACGGGGTCTCTTCGAACCCGGCGAGTTCGGCGAACGCGATGATGTCGTCGTAGCGTCGCGTGACCTCGTCCCTCGACATGCCGTGCAGTCCGGCCGTCAGTCGCACGTTCTCGCGCACGGTGAGATCGCCGACGAAGCCCCCGGTGATCTCGATCAGCGGTGCCACCCCGCCGTTGACGGTCACCGACCCCTCGTCCGGAAGGAGCACGCCGGCGACGAGCCGCAGGAGGGTGGACTTGCCCTGCCCGTTGCGACCGACGACGCCGATCGACTCCCCGGCCTGCACCGTGAACGACACGTCGCGCAGCGCCCAGAACTCGCCGGGGCGCGACCGCCGGGAGGAGCCGGCGAACAGATCCTTGAAGCTGCGCCGTCCGCGACGGTTGCGCCGGAAGTGGACGCCGAGTCCCTGCACGTCGATCGCCGCCGCCATCACAGCTCCTTCAGCACCGGGCGCTCGAGGCTCCGGAAGGTCCAGACGCCGAGGGCGAGGATGAGGACGCACATCACGACGCTGATCACGATGGGCATCGGGTCCCACAGATCGGGGAAGAACCCCACGCGGTAGAGCGTGAAGATGCCGGCGAGGGGGTTGAAGGCCCCGATCACGTCGAAGGGCGCGGGGAGGTCGCGGAAGCTGTAGATGACCGGGGACGCGTAGAAGAGCGCCCGCAGGATCAGCGCCGTCGTGCGCTCCAGGTCGGCGTAGAGCACGCACAGCGGTGCCACCAGCAGCCCGAGGCCCACCAGCAGCATGGTCTGCAGCAGCACAGCCACCGGGAACCACAGCAGCATCCAGTTCACCGTGGCACCGCTGAACACCGCGAACAGCACCAGCACCGGCATCGAGAACAGGAACTCGATGCCCTTGCTCAGCACGATGCGGTTGACCCAGATGGACCGCGGGATCGCCGTCGACCGCACGAGCCGCGCATCCTTCTTGAACGCCCTCGTGAAGTCGGACACCGAGGTGTTGAACCACACCCACGGCAGCAGCGCCACGATGAGGAACACGATGTACGGGTCCTCGCCCACGCTGCGGTGGAACACCTGCGTGAAGACGAACCAGTAGATCGCGCTCATCACCAGCGGATCGAGCACCGACCACAGGTAGCCGAGGAAGCTCGTCGCGTACCGGACCTTGAGGTCGCGGGCGGACAGCAGCCACAGCGAATGCAGATAGCGCCGGGGCGTCCCGGGCGCCCCGACAGCAGCGTGACTCACGATTCCGAGTCTAGGAGAGAGTGTTGTTCCAGAGCGACAGCGCCGACCCGATGGCCATGTGCATGTCGAGGTACTGGTAGGTGCCGAGACGCCCGCCGAAGTGCACGTCCTTCTCGCCCTTCGCGAGCTCGCGGTAGGCCAGCAGCCCCTCGCGGTCGGTCGGGGTATTCACCGGGTAGTACGGCTCGTCCCCACGTTCGGCGAAGCGCGAGAACTCGCGCATGATGACGGTCTTGTCGCCGTCGAAGATCTCCTTGCGCTCCGGGTGGAAGTGCTTGAACTCGTGGATCCGCGTGTACGGCACGTCCATGTCCGGGTAGTTCATGACGCTGGTGCCCTGGAAGTCCTTGACGTCCAGCACCTCCTGCTCGAAGTCGAGCGTGCGCCAGCTGAGCGCACCCTCGGTGTAGTCGAAGTAGCGGTCGACGGGGCCCGTGTAGACCACCGGGAGCTGACCCACCGTGGCCTTCTTGCTGAGCGGCTGCGATTCGTCGAAGTAGTCGACGCCGAGCTTCACCCCGATGTTGGGGTGGTCGGCCATGCGCTCCAGCCACGCGGTGTACCCGTCGGTGGGCAGACCCTCCCACGTGTCGTTGAAGTAGCGGTTGTCGTACGTGTAGCGCACGGGGAGGCGGCTGACGATGTCCCCGGAGAGCTTCTGCGGGTCGGTCTGCCACTGCTTGGCGGTGTAGTCGCGGAAGAACGCCTCGAACAGCGGGCGGCCCACGAGGGCGATGCCCTTCTCCTCGAAGTTGGCGGCGGTCTTCGCATCGAACTCGCCCGCCTGCTCGCGGACCAGGGCACGGGCCTGGTCGGGCGTGTACGCCGCCTGGAAGAACTGGTTGATCGTGCCGAGGTTCACCGGCATCGGGAACACGACGCCCTTGTGCGTGGTGTACACGCGGTGCACGTAGTTCGTGAAGGTCGTGAAGCGGTTGACGTACTCCCACACCGTCGCGTTGGACGTGTGGAAGAGGTGCGCGCCGTAGCGGTGGACCTCGATCCCCGTCTCGGGCTCGGCCTCGCTGTAGGCATTGCCGCCGATGTGGGGGCGGCGGTCGATGACGGTCACCTTGCGGCCTGCTTCGGCGGCGCGCTCGGCGATGGTGAGGCCGAAGAAACCCGACCCGACGACGAGAAGATCCATGCGTCAATCGTATCGGCGCGGGACGGCGAGCCTGTGCGGACCCTGTGGCCCCGCCGTGGGCCGCTGCCCCCATGCCGTCGCCGCCCGCCGCCTCAGGCTCGCGCGCGAGCGGACTCGAGCGCAGGGCTCCGGGGGCGTCAGGCCGTGGCTCCGGCGCCGACGACGAGGCGCGGCGTGCCCTTCCAGCGCTCGGCATCGGTCGCGGCGCGCCCGTCGACCAGCAGCCGGACACCGGGGAGCCGCGCGGGATCGAGGTCGCGATACTCGGCGTGGTCGGTCTGGATGATGGCGAGGTCGACGTCGTCCCCGAGCTCATAAGGCTCGAAGCCGAGCGCGCCGAGCTCGGCGTCCGTGTAGAGAGGATCGTGCACGCGCACCGCGGCACCGCGCGCGGCGAGCGCGGCCACGGTCGGGAACACGCCGGAGAACGCGGTCTCCTTGACGCCACCCCGATACGCGGCGCCGAGGACGACGGCCTGCAGCCCGGCGAGGTCCCCGAGCATTCCCTCCGCCTGCGCGACCAGCCGCTCGCGCATGGACTCGTTGAACTCCCGCGCCGTGCGCACGATGTCGGCGTCCGGATCGGTCGACAGGTACAGCTTGGGGTACACGGGGATGCAGTGCCCGCCCACCGCGATGCCGGGGCGGTGGATGTGGCTGAAGACCTGCGAGTTGCAGGCCTCGATGACCTGGTACACGTCGATGCCGTTCGCACCGGCGAACAGGGCGAACTGGTTCGCGAGGCCGATGTTCACATCGCGATAGGTGGTCTCCGCGAGCTTGGCCATCTCGGCGGCCTCGGCGCTCTGCAGATCCCACACACCGTTGGGCCTGGCGAGGTCGGGTCGGTCGTCGAAGTCGAGCACGGATTCGTAGAAGGCGACGGCGCGCTCGGCTCCCTCGTCGGAGAGCGCGCCGATCAGCTTGGGGTACTTGCGCAGGTCGGCGAAGATCCGGCCGGAGAACACCCGTTCCGGCGAGAACACCACGTGGAAGTCGGTTCCCTCCCGAAGGCCGGACACCTCCTCGATCATCGGCTTCCACCGGCCGCGCGTGATGCCGACCGGGAGCGTCGTCTCGTAGGAGACCAGCGTGCCCGGCGTGAGATGCGTCGCCAGCGAGCGGGTCGCCTGGTCCATCCAGCCGTACTCCGGCTCGGCGGTCTCCTCGTTCACGAACAGCGGGACGACGACCACGACGGCATCCGCACCGGGGATGGCCTCGGCGTAGTCGGTCGTCGCACGCAGGCGCCCGGCGGCGAGGACGGCCGCGAGCCTCTCCTGGAGGTCAGCCTCGCCCGGGAACGGCTCGATGCCGCGATTGATCGTGTCGACGAGGTCGGCGTTCACGTCGACCCCGATCACGTCGTGTCCCTTGCTGGCGAACTGGACGGCGAGGGGGAGCCCGATCTTTCCCAGGGCCACGACGGCGATATGCATGAGTTCCAGTATATTGCTGCACCCTCTGGCGGGTCGGGCCGGCCATCGTCCGAGGGCGCCACGGGCAGCAGTGCCTCAGCGCGGTTCGGCGAGCACGGAGACCACTCGCGCGGCCGCGTGCCCGTCACCGTACGGCGCGGCATCCGTCTCGGCTGGACGGGGACGGGTGACCGCCGCCGCGATCTCCTCGCGCGTGTTCGCGAGCACGTTCCAGCCGAGCTCCACGGTCTCCACCCACTCGGTCTCGGTGCGCACCGTCGTGCAGGGCACGCGCAGCAGGAACGCCTCCTTCTGCAGCCCGCCGGAATCGGTGACCACCCCCGCGCTCGCGGCGACGGCGGCGATCAGCTCGGGATACGCGAGCGGAGGGCGCGAGGTCAGCGAACCGCGGTCGAGGGAGATGCCGTGCGCCGCCGCTTTGGCGACGACCCGCGGATGCGCGAGCAGCACCACGGGACGGTCCAACCCCGCGAGCGCATCGACGACCTGCTGCAGCCGCTCCGGGTCGTCGGTGTTCTCCGCACGGTGGATCGTCGCCAGGTAGTACTCGCCCGGCGACACGCCCTCGAGCGCCGTGACCTCCCCGTCCGCCGTCACCCGGTCGCGCACGTCGAACAGCACGTCGGTCATCACGTCCCCGACCAGCACCGTGCGCGCGCCGAGGCCCTCGCGACGGAGGTGATCCACAGCGACCTGCGTCGGCGCGAGCAGCAGATCGGCCGCGTGGTCCGTGAGCACCCGGTTGTGCTCCTCCGGCATCCGGCGGTTGAAGCTGCGCAGCCCGGCCTCCAGGTGGGCGACGGGGATGTGCAGCTTGACGGCGCTGAGCGCCGCGGCCACCGTCGAGTTCGTGTCCCCGTACACCAGTACCCAATCGGGGCGGTGCTCGTCGAACACCGCATCCAGTGCAGCGAGCATCGCACCGGTCTGCACGCCGTGCGAGCCGCTGCCCACCCCGAGGTGCACATCCGGCGCGCCGATGCCCAGATCGTCGAAGAACACGTCGGACAGCAGCGGGTCGTAGTGCTGCCCCGTGTGCACGATGACGTGCTCCACACCGGCGGCACGCGCGGCATGGTGGATCGGGGCGAGCTTGACGAACTGGGGGCGCGCGCCGACGACGCTGAGGATCTTCACGAGCATCTACTCTACGGAGCCGACCGCGTCAGGCGTCGAGGAACGGACGCAGCGCCTCCGCGGACAGCGTGCCGTCGTGCACTGCCCGCACGAACGCCGGGCCCGCCTCCACGTGCACCGCGAAACGGGACGGGTCGCCGGCGATCTCTCGGATCACCGCGGGCAATTCGTCGGCACGCGCCTGCACGATCGGCAGCTCCGCACCCGTCGTCGCCGCGACCGCGGCGCGCACGTCCTCCCCCACGTGGCTCACCACGAGTCGACCCGCCGCCAGGGCCTCGCTCGCCGCGACGCCGTAGGCGCCCGCCAGGAACTGATCCAGCACGATGTCGGCGTCGCCGAACACCGCCGGCATGTCGGCCGAGGGGATGCCGTGCAGCTCGCGGTACTCGATGACGCCCTCGTCATGCAGCGCCCGCATGCCCTCCGTGATACGGTCGCTGCCCTTGAGTCCTGTCCTCGTGGGCGCATGCACCACGACGGGAGGGCGAGAGCCCCGCAGCGCGGGCCTGGCACCGGCGGCGCTCCAGCGCGGCACGTCCACCACTACCGGAACCCACGTCGCTCCGGGGACGAACTCCAGCAGATCGGGCGTGGAGACGAACTGCGGCACGCCCGCATCGGCGATCAGTCGCCGATGGGCCAGCACGATGGTCTCGAGCGCCTCGGTGTCGGGGTAGCGGCCGGGGTGGAAGGGCGAATCGGGCTCCCCCGCCGCGTGCTGACTCGGCAGCCGGATGTCACTGCCGTGCCAGATCTGGCCGACCGTGAGACCCGCGGCCTGCAGCGCCCTGATCTGCGCGAGCACCGTGCCCTCGGTGCCGAACAGATGGCGTCCCGACTCGACGAGCACGTGCGTGAACCCGCTCTCGACCGCGCGCCGCTGCGCCGCGCGCCACCGGCTGTTGCGCACGAAGCACGTGGTGGAGATCACATGGTCCGCGGGGAATCCGAAGACGTCGTCCGCACCGCGGTACTGGAAGCTCGCGGCGCCGACGCCGGGCAGACGCTCGACTGCACGCGCCCACTCGTGCGCTTGGCCCGCCGAGTTCACGGGGCCGATGAACAGGCGCCGCTCCCCGATCGGAGCCCGGGTCACCCCGGCCTCACGAAACTCCCGGCGTCGGCCGGGGAACAGACGATCGGCGAGAGGCGCGGGCACGCGGGCCGTCGCGGCCTGCGCCACCGCGCCGAGTCGGGGGCTCATGCGCGCTCCGTCGCGGTCCGGCCGGCGGATTCCGCGATCGCGTCGACTGCGTCCACCCACACCTCGACCTGCGCCTCGGCGGACAGCGCGTGCGCGGCGGCATGCGCGGCACGTCGGTACCCGGCGACGGCCTCAGGGGTGAGCGCGTCGAGCACGACCGTGATGTCCTCACGCGTGAAGCCGTCCGTGACGACGCCGAGACCGTGCTCGCGCACCAGCCGTGCCATCTCGAGCGAGGGTCCGACGATCACGCCCAGCCGGGCCTGCACGAAGTCGAAGAACTTGTTGGGCAGCGCGAGCGCGTTGTTCTCGCTCGTCGGCGGCAGCACGTGGATGCCGAGGTCCGCCGTGTGCAGCGTGTCGATCAGCACCGCCTGCGCCACGGGCTCGTGGATGCGGATGCGGTCGCCGAGCTGCGCCGCGAGCTGCTGGAGCTCGGCACGATCCCCCGGCGGGTTGTACGTGAGGTACAGGTCGAGCGTGAGGTCGGTGGTCGACGCGGCGACGGCGTGCATGATCTCGCCCAGCCCGCGCTCACGGAAGGGGTTGCCGCTGTGCACAAGGCGCAGCGGACCCGTGTGCGGGACCGGCTCGAGGTCGCGGAAGGGCGCCGCGTTCGTGACCACTCCCGGCGCGAGGCCATACTCCCGGTAGCGCTCGGCGATCGCCTGACCCACCGTGGTGGACGAGCGCACCCTGGACGCGAAGCGCGTGATGAGCCAGGTCCAGTACCGGCGCTGCCGGAGACCCAGTGGCGAGTCCTCGACAGGGAGCCCGGGATAGAACTCGTGGAGGTCGGCGTGCACCTTGTCGGCGCCGGCGACGGCGATGGCGGCACCCAGGGTCTCTGCGTCGTTCGCGAGCACCGCGTCGAACGTCCGGCCGCGCAGCAGGCGTGTGGTCTGCTGCACGAGCGGCAGCCGCCGGTACGACCAGCCGAACCACTCCCTGCTCCTGGCGACATCGTCGACCAGGTTGCCCAGCCGACCGCGCGGACGGGCTGCCGCGGGATCCAGCGGGACGTGCTCGACGCGCGGATCGGGCTGCCCTCCGGGTGCGCACGTCGTCACGTCGTGGTCGACGGCGAGGCGGCGCACCTGCTTGATCACCCGCGGGTCGACGTCGATCGCGTCGAACGACAGGATGAGGACGCGGGGGCGGTCGGCTGTCACCACGTCGCGACGAGCCCGCCCCACGAGAGTCCCACGCCGAAGCCGAGCAGCATGACCCGCATCCCCGGCTTCAGCGCGCCGGTGCGCTCGGCGTCGGCCAGCGCGATCGGGATGGTGGAGGACACCGTGTTGCCGGACTCGGCCAGGGACACGAAGAAGCGGTCCGCCGGGACACCGAGCTTCTTGCGCAGATGCTCGAGCATGAAGGCGTTCGCCTGGTGGAACACGAACAGGTCGATGTCGTCCAGCTCGGCTCCGGCCTTCGCGAGGATCTCGTCGACCGTCCCCGGCACCACGCGCAGCGTGAAGTTGAAGATGTCGGGGCCGTCCATGTAGAGGTCGTAGCCGGAGGACTCCAGCTCTCGCACCACCGCATCGGACTTCGGCTGGATGGCGGCTCCCTGGCGCAGTCCGCCGTTCGGGACGATCAGGCTCTTCGCGCCGGCCCCGTCGGTGCCGTAGGTGATGGCGGTGATCGAATCGGCCGCACCGTCGTCCGTCACGAGGGTCGCCGCGGCTCCGTCGCCGAAGATCGTCCGCACCGACTTGTCGGCGGGGTTGATGAACTTCGTGTAGGTGTCGGCGGTGATCACGAGGATCCGCTTCGCCTGGCCGGATTCGATCAGGCCCTTGGCGAGCCCGAGGCCGTAGATGTAGCCCGAGCACCCCAGCGTGATGTCGGTGGCCCCGGCGCTCGTCGGCAGGCCGAGGGCGTCCTGCACGATGCACGCCGTGGAGGGCAGGTAGTAGTCGGGGCTCTGCGTGCAGACGATGAGGTAGTCGATCGACTGCGGGTCGATGTCGTGACTGGCGAACAGCGCACGTCCCGCCGCGATCGCGAGGTCGGAGGAGAACTCATCCGGACCGGAGATGTGGCGACGATCGACGCCGGTCTTCGCGGAGATCTTCTCGACGCTCCACTCGGGGAACTCCCGCGAGAGGTCCTCGTTGGTCAGGACCGCGTCGGGCAGGAAGTAGTCAACGGCAGCGATTCGGGCACCCATGCGCCCAGTCTACGGCGCGATCCGCCGGACCGGCCGGGGGCGACACGGCCGCGGCCCGTGCGCCGGGGTCAGGCGGCGCCGGCGTTGACCAGCGCGTGCAGGTCGCGCACGGTCTGCGCGTTCGCCAGCTCGTCCGCGTCGACCGTGACGCCGGCGGTCTCGTCGACGTTCGCGATGAACTCGACGTTCGCCAGCGAATCCCAGCCCGCGTCCTTGAGGTCGTCGTCGAGGGTGAGGCCGGAGGCGTCCACCTGGAGAATGTCCGCAACGAGCTCGATCAGCGCTTTCTCATCCATGCTCTCAGCATACGGGCAGGCCCCGCGGGGGCGTCGCGGCGCGCGCGGTACAGTCGAGGACATGACCCGCACGGACCTCACCGCGTCTCTCGTGGCGCAGGCTCTCACCGCTCCCCTCCTGGGCGACGACCGCCCCGTCACCGGCCTGGCGCCCGTGAGCACGGCCGGCGACGGAGACCTCACGTTCGTCATGGATCCGGTGAAGTACGCGGCGGCCCTGGAGGCGGCACTCTCGGCCGGCGCGATCGTGCTCGCTCCCGCCTCGGCGACCGTCGCCGAGGAGAGTCGCGGTGTGCTCATCGCGGTCGACAGCCCTCGCGCCGCGTTCGCGATCGCGGTCGACCGCTTCTTCGCGCGCAAGCCGGAGCCCGGCGTCGCGGCGACCGCGCGCGTCGACCCGACGGCCAGGGTGCACCCCACGGCGTCCGTCGGCGAGTACACCGTGATCAGGGCGGGCGCCGTGATCGGCGAGGGCGCGGAGATCCGCGACCACGTGGTGATCGGCTATGACGCGGTCGTGGGCGACCACTGCCTCGTGAAGAGCCACGCCGTGGTCGGCGAGGAGGGCTTCGGCATGGAGCGCGACGCCGGCGGCGACTACCTGCGGCTGCCGCACGTCGGCTCCGTCGTGCTCGCGGACCACGTCGAGGTCGGCAACTTCGTGACGGTGTGCGCGGGGACGATCGCCCCGACCCGCATCGGGGACCACACGAAGATCGACGACCACGCGCACATCGCGCACAACTGCCAGATCGGCCGCAACGTGATCATCACGGCCGCGGCGACGCTGTCCGGGAGCGTCACGGTCGAGGACGACACGTGGATCGGGCCGAACGCCTCCGTCATCCAGGGCGTCACGCTCGGGCGGGACTCGATCCTCGGGATCGGAGCCGTCGCGGTGCGCTCGGTCCCGGTGAACGAGGTGCGCACGGGCAACCCCGCCCGCCGGCTCAGCGACAACCGGCCCGCACCGAGCGCGTCGTAGCCCTCCGGCACCGAGCGCTTCGTGGCCGGCCCGCACCGCGGCGCCTCGGGCGCTCAGCGGTTCTCGGGGCTCAGCGGTTCTCGGCGCTCAGTAGTTCTCGGCGCTCAGTAGTTCTCGGCGGGGATCTTCTCGAACCACCAGAACGGGTGCGTGAGCACCTGCATCAGCGGCTCCTTGCCGACCCACAGCGCGAAGTGACCCTCGCGCCAGTTTCCGCTGCTGTCGCTCAGGTACTTCATCTGCGGGGTCATGAACCGCGGCTCGTAGGAGTGGTACCGCACCGTGTCCGACCAGCGCGCCAGCAGCTCCGTGGCGAACTCGATGCCGCCGAGACGTGCCGGCTCGTGCAGGCTGAACCCGCCGAGCGGACGGCCGACGGCGGTCTCGAACACCGTGCGCTGCCGTTCGGCCCAGTCGAAGTTGTCGCCGCCGAGCACATCCCCGAAGCCGCCCTCGAGGTGCAGCTGCACCTCGTGGCCGAGCTCCTCCATCTCGCGGATGATGAGCAGCGAGGGGAGACTCATCAGGCTGTAGCCCCGCGCGTGCACGCGCAGGAAGATCGACGACGTGCAACCCGCCTCCGCGTCGACCCGAGCGACCCGGGCGGCCTGCTCGATGCTGTTGTCGATGTCGTGCCTGAGCACCAGATGCTTGGGCTGCGGGTCGTCGAGATACTCCCGGAACCCGGTCACGGCATAGCCGTCGTCCAGGTACGCCTTGAGCGTGTCCGAGTAGTCCTTGAGCGAGAAGCCCCGCTTGCCAGCCTCCGGGATGGTCATTGATCCGCCGTTCAGTCGAGGGGTGAAACCGCCACGAAACAGGCGCACCGTCGTCCATGATATCCAGCCGGCCCGTGATCCGAATCCGGGACGCGGCCGTCGGATACAATCTCTCTATGCTCAGCGTGCGACCCGAACCCTCTCGAGATTCGTGAATCGCAACCGCCTCCCCTCCTTCGTCAACGCGTTGATCGACGCGCTCGCCGACGCCCCGATGAGCCCTCTCGGCCGACTTGCGGCCCGACGGCTCGGCGCGCCGGCACCGGCCGGCTCCGTCCCGGCGACGACGTTCGACGACGCCCCGGTGCGTGTGCTCATCGCCCCGGTCAACTACTCGGGCCAGGGCAGAGCCTGGGCCCAGGCGCTGCAGACGGCGGATCCCGCGATCAGCGCGCGCAATCTGGCGGTCGACGTGCCAGGGGGCTTCTCGTTCGACGCCGACATCGTCGTCCCGGTCGGCACGTACCACAACGGCCGGGAGTGGCAGCTGCGCCAGTTCGAGGCCGCGACGCGGGCCACCCACGTGCTGATCGAAGCCGAGGAGCCGCCGTTCGGGCGCCTGCTCGGGCGCTCGGTGGAGCGGCAGGCGAAGGCGCTGCTCGACGCGGGCGTCGATGTCGCGTTCCTCGCCCACGGGACGGATGCACGGCTGCCGTCGCGCCACATCCGCGACAACCCGCTCTCCTACTACGCGGACGACAGCATCTACCTCCCGCGAGCCGAGACCCTCGCCGCCCGCAACATCGCCCTCCTGCAGCGCAGCGGACGGCCCGTGTTCGTCTCCACGCCCGACCTGCTCGTCGACCTCCCCGACGCCGTCTGGTGCCCCGTGGTGGTCGACCCGGCGCGCTGGCGAGCCCCGCGTCGTGCGCCCCTCGACGGGCGTCCGCTGCGGGTCGCACACGCACCGTCCATCGCAGCGGCCAAGGGCACCCCGCTCATCATGCCGACGCTCGAGCGCCTGCAGCAGGAGGGTCTCATCGAGCTCACGCTGCTCCAGGGTGTGCCATCGGCCGAGATGCCGGCGGCCTTCGCGCAGGCCGATGTCGTGCTCGACCAGTTCCGCGCCGGCTCCTACGGCGTCGCGGCGTGCGAGGCCATGGCGGCCGGCTGCGTGGTCGTCGGACAGGTTTCCGCCCAGGTGCGCGACACCGTGCGGAACCGGTTCGCGACGGAGCTGCCCATCGTGGAGGCCGACCCCTCGACGCTCGAGGCCGTGCTGCGCGCGCTCGCCCGCCCCGCCGACGACCTGGACGAACGACGCGAGGCTTCGATCGCGTTCGTGCACACCGCCCACGACGGCCGCGCCTCCGCCGAGGCTCTGCGGCAGCACTGGCTCGCCCCGGCGCAGGCCACGCGAAAGGACGACGATGCATCCCGCCGTTGAAGCGACATGGAAGAAGCTGCCGAAGGCGCTGCAGGACGCGATCGCCAGCGGCGTCGACCGTGCGCGCGGCGTCGTGGTGCCCGAGCCGCCGGTCCCCGACCTGACGCGCGAGTTCCGCGTGCTCATCGGCCCGGTGAACTACGCCGGTCAGGGGTACCGCTGGGCGCGAGCCGCCGAGACCTCGGGGCGGGTGTCCGCCCGCAACTACGTGCACGAAGCGAACAACCCCTTCGGGTACGGCGCCGACCACGTGCTGAGCTGGCGCACCGCCGAGCACTCCCGGGCGTGGCAGCGCGCGATGCTCGACGACCTGCGCGAGAACTACACGCACGTGCTGATCGAGGCGTGCTACCCGATCCTCGGCGGCATGTTCAGCGGCGACGTGCGGCGGCAGGTGGACCTGCTCCGCGAGGCGGGCCTCACGATCGGCGTCGTCGGGCACGGCACCGACGTGCGCCTGCCGTCGACGCACATGGCGGACAACCCCTGGTCGCATTTCCACAACAGCGAGAGCTACGTCTCGCCGGACCTCATCGAGGCCATGGTCTCGGACAATCTGCGCCTGATCGACGACCTCGACGCCCCGACCTTCGTGTCGACGGCCGGCCTGCTGATCGACCTGCCTCGCGCCGACTTCCTCGGCGTCGTGATCGACCCGGAGCGCTGGAGCACGGACGAGCCGCTGCTGGAGACGCCCAAGCTGCGCGTCGTGCATGCCCCGACCAATCCGTTCACCAAGGGCACGTACCTGATCGCGCCGACCATCGAGAAGCTGGTCGACGAGGGTGTCATCGAGTACACCGAGATCCGGAACGTCTCCAACGAGGAGATGCGTCGGGTGTTCGCCGGCGCCGACGTCGTGCTCGACCAGTTCCGCGCCGGGGACTACGGTGTCGGCGCGTGCGAGACCATGGCCGCCGGCCGCCTCGTGCTCACCCACATCACCGATCAGGTCCGCACGGAGGTCGAACGTCATGCGGGCATGCCGCTGCCGATCCCCGAGGTCACGATCGACTCGCTCGAGTCGGTGCTGCGGGACATCGCCGATCGCCGTGAGCACTACCGGGCGCTGGCGGCGAGCGGCCCCGAGTATGTGCGCAGGCTGCACAACGGCGATTTCTCGCGCGACGTCCTGATGCGCCGATTCTTCGAGGCGTGATGCGCGTCCTCATCGCCTCGCGGATCTACCGCCCCGAACCCGCCGCCGCCTCCCAGTTCCTCGGCGCCGTCGCCGACGCGCTCGTGGAGGGCGGGGACGAGGTCACCGTGCTGACCGCCACGCCTCCCGCGCCGCTGCGACCGGCTCCGCAGGGCGAGAAGGTGAAGACGGCCCCCGTGCTGCGCGACAGGGACGGCTACGTGCGCGGCTACCTGCCGTACCTGAGCTTCGACATCCCGCTCGCCTTCCGGCTCCTCTTCGCCCGGCGACCCGACGTCGTGCTCGCCGAGCCCCCGCCCACCACCGGGGCCGTCACCAGGGTGGTGTGTGCGCTCCGTCGCATCCCCTATGTGTACGACGCCGCGGACGTGTGGTCCGATGCCGCCAACATGGCGACGAGCTCCTCCCTGGTCATCCGCGCCCTGCGCGTGGTGGAGCGCTTCGCGATGCGCGGCGCCGTGCGGCTCGTCACGATCTCCAGCGGCGTGGTCGACCGGGTGAGGGCGCTCGGCGTCACGGTGCCGATGACCGTGACCGGGTTCGGCGCCGACACCGCACAGTTCTCGTACCGCGAGGCGGACCGGCAGAAGCTCTTCGTGTACGCCGGCAGCTACTCGCCGTGGCACGGCGCCGAAGTTCTCGTCGACGCGTTCGCCGCGTTCAGCGCGACCCACCCCGGCTACACGCTGCGCTTCATCGGCAACGGCACCGAGCGCGAGGAGCTGGAGGCGCTGGCCGCCGAGCGGGGCGTCGGCGGGCAGGTCGAGTTCCTCGACCCGGTTCCGCCGGAGCAGCTTCTCCCCCACCTGTCCTCCGCCGTCGCGAGCCTCGCCACGCTGCGGCCGGGTACCGCCTACGAGTACGCGTTCGCCACCAAGACCTATTCGTCCCTCGCGGCGGGCTGCCCGGTGATCTTCGCGGGCCCCGGCCCGACCGGGCCCTTCCTCGAACGCGCGAACGAGCACGTGTCCGCCGGCTGGGTGTGCGCGCATGCCGCCGACGAGATCGCCGAGGCGATGCGCCGCAGCTGCGACGAACCGCCCACCGCGCGCGAGCGCGAGGACCTCGCGGAGTGGATCGACCGCACACACTCGCTCCGTGCCGTGGCCGCCACCGTGGCCGAGGTCGTGCGCAGCGTCGGCGCCGCAGGGCGGCGGTGACCGTGCCCGCTCTGCTCTCCCGCGCCGCGGACTGGCTGGTCCGCCACCGCTCCTCCTTCCCCGGCTGGCTCAACCGCGTGCTGGAGGCTCCGGCGCGGAACCCGGACGGCGCCTTCGGCCGCATCGTCATGCGCGCCCTCGGTGGAGGTGAGACCCCGGCGACCCCGGTGCCGTCCACCGAGATCCGAGTGCTGATCGCGCCGACCAACTACTCCGGTCAGGCCTTCCGCTGGGCGCGGGCCCTGGAAGCCGCCGACCCGCGGATCGGTGCGCGCAACCGCGCCGAGCAGCTGCCGGGCGGGTTCGACTTCGACGCCGACGCCCTGGTCCCGTTCGCGACCGCTCAGGGGTCGGAGCGCTGGGCCGATGCGGAGTTCGCCGCCGCCCGGGAGTTCACGCACGTGCTGGTCGAGGCCGAGCGACCGCTGTTCGGCCGGCGCTTCGGCCGCGACCTCGAGCAGGAGATCCTGGCCCTGACGGAGGAGGGGGTCTCGGTGGCCTACCTCTGCCACGGCACCGACATCCGGGACCCCGCGCGTCACGCCGAGCGCACCCCCTGGTCGCTGTACCCGGAGGATCCGCGCACCGAGCTGCTGGCGCAGGACGCGGCGGCGAACCTCGCCCTGCTGCGCCGAGTGCCGCGCCCGACGTTCGTGTCCACGCCCGACCTGCTGTTCGACGTGCCCTGGGCGCGCTGGTGCCCTGTGGTGGTCGACGTGGAGCGGTTCCGTCAGCGGTCGGAGCCGTTCGGGGCCCGCCCCGTGCGCATCGTGCACGCCGCCAGCGCGCCGCTGCAGAAGGGCAGCCACTACATCCCGCCCGCTCTGGACCCGCTGATCGCCGCCGAACTCGTCGACTACCGGCTGATCACCGGGGTGCCATCCGCGCAGATGCCGGACGTGTTCGACGCGGCCGACATCGTGATCGACCAGTTCCGCGCCGGCTCCTACGGCGTGGCCGCGTGCGAGGCGATGGCGGCGGGTCGCGTGGTGATCGGCCACGTGCTGCCCGAGGTGCGCGCGTACGTGGAGGAGACGACCGGACTCGCGCTGCCCATCGTCGAGGCGACGCCGGACACCCTCGAGGCCGTCGTTCGTGCGCTCGTGGCCGCACCCGCGGAGTCCCGGGAGCTGGCCGCGCAGGGCCGCCGCTTCGTGGAGACCGTGCACGCCGGGCCGCTGAGCGCGCGCGTGCTGCTCGAGGACTGGATCGCGCCGGGCGTTACGCCGGGACGCTGACCCTCGCCGCGTCTCTGCGGTCCTTCCACCGCCGCATCCGCTTCTCCAGGGGCCGCTCGACGAACGAGTGCAGCGCCCACGCGAGGATCAGGTCGATCACGAGGATCACCGCGAACCACAGCAGGTTCAGCCACGACGTCTCCTGCATGCCGAAGATCCGCATCGCGAGGTAGATGACCGTGGCGTGCACGAGGTAGAACGCGAACGACCACTCGCCCAGCTTCACCTGCACCGGGGACTCGAACCAGGAGCGCTTGCCGGCCAGGGCCTTCTGCGCGAGGGCGATGATCGCGATCGCACACGCGACCGTGAACAGCTCGTTGCCGAAGGCCGGGATGAACTTGATGATCGGCAGGTCCATGCCGGAGCGGGCGACCACGACGATCGCCAGGACCACGCCGATCATCGCGCCGATGCCGAGGATCGGAGGGATCCTGATGCGCCAGCCGGCACGGATCGCCCAGGCGACGGCCATGCCCAGGATGAACTCCGACACCCGGACGATCGGCACCGGCAGCTCGGCGATGAACGTGCCGGGGAACAGCACCGCCAGCGCGCGGTAGGTGAAGGCTGCCACCACCACGAGTCCGGCGAAGATCAGGGCGCCGTTGCGGCTGAGGCGGATCAAGAAGCGGGAGATCCACGGGTGCAGCGCGTAGAAGAACGCCTCGCAGGTGAGAGTCCACGCCGCGGGGTTTCCGGAGAACAGGATGTTCGGCGCATTCCACCAGCCCTGCAGGAGCACGACGGACAGCAGCAGGATGCCGAGGTCGAACGGCTTGAGGAAGCTCCCCTCGGGGATCGCCGCGAACGTGTAGAACACGGGGATCGCGAAGAGCAGCGCCACGATGTGCGAAGGCCAGATGCGCGCGAACCGGCGCCAGTAGAACGTGCTCGTCGGCACATCGGGCCGTGCGGACCACGTCAGCACGAAGCCGGACAGCACGAAGAAGAACGTGACGCCGAAGTACCCCTGGGCGAAGATCGTCGTGATCACACCGGGCAGCGGCGCGAACACGAGCATGTGATAGAGGAACACCATGAACGCGGCCCACCACCGGAGGCCGGTCAGGCCGTCGAGCCGGATGGTGCGCTGCTCCAAGATCTGCCGGTTGTCCAGGGCAGCGTTTCCTTCCTCGCAGATGACCGCGCGGCGCGGCGGGCATCTGCCAGTGTACCCGCGCAGGCGGGGCTCCCCTGGGCGCGAACTAGGATCGACGGGTGCCCCATCCCGATGTCGATGTCATCATCCCCGTGCATTCCGCGACCCGCCCGATCCGCCGCGCCGTCGACTCCGTGCTCGACGGCGCAGAGGCCGATGTGCGCGCCATCGTCGTCGCGCACAACATCGAGGAGGCCGTGATCGCCGCGAACCTGGGGGCGCGCGCGGAGGACCCGCGGGTGCTGCTGCTGCACCTGGCGGACGGCATCCCCTCCCCTGCCGGGCCGATGAACCACGGGCTCGACCACGTCGAAGCCGGGCACTTCTCCCTGCTCGGCTCCGACGACGAGCTGGCGCCGGGGGCGGTGGACCTGTGGCTGCGGATCGCCAGGGAGGACGCGGCGTCCGTCGTCCTCGCCCGCATCGACCGCGATGTGCAGGGGCCCGATCCGCTGCCGCCGACGCGGCCGGGACGCACCAGGAACCTCGACGCCGTGCGCGACCGCCTGAGCTACCGCTGCGCGCCGCTCGGCCTGCTGTCGCGCGAGCGCTTCGGCGCGCTGCGGTTCACACCAGGACTGCACTCGGGTGAAGACCTCGAGTACACCGCCCGGCTGTGGTTCACGGGAGACCGGATCGCCTACGCGCGCTCCGGTCCCGGCTACGTCGGGCACGAGGAGGAGTCCGACCGCGTCACCAGCGCGGTGCGCACCGTCGCCGAGGACTTCGCGTTCCTCGACGCGATCGAGGAGTCCGACTGGTTCGAGCGACTCCCGCGGCGCGCCCGGCGGGCCTTCGGAGTGAAGAACCTGCGGTTGCACGTGTTCGACGCGATCCTGCACCGCCTGCGCGGACCGGGCGGCCTGGCAGCGCACCGGGACGCGCTCGAGGGCGTGATCGACCGCATCGAGCGCATGTCCCCCGGCTCGCTGGCGCTCCTCGCCAGGACCGATCGCCAGGTCATCGACGCACTGCGCGAACCACAGCCCGACCCCGACCGCATCCTGCAGCTGCTCGGCGCGCGCTGGGCGGGCGGGCTCGACGCGCGGCTCCCCCGCAACCCGCTGCTCGCCCTGCACCCGCAGGCGCCGTACCGCACGCTGCGCGCGATGACGCCGTGACCGGCACGGATAGCATCGAGGGCATGCCTGAGCCCCTCGTCGATGTGACCGTCGCCGTCCACTCGGCGGCCCGCCCGATCCACCGCATCGTCGGATCGATCCTGGACGGCACCGCCGCTCCCGTCCGCGTGAACGTGGTGGTGCACAACATGGACCGCGCCCCCATCGAGCGGAACCTGGCGGGGTACCTCCACGATCAGCGGCTGCGTCTGCTGGAGCTCCGCGACGGCATCGCCTCGCCAGCCGGCCCGCTCAATCACGGACTCGCCCACTCGACCGCGCCGTTCGTGTCGGTCGCCGGCTCCGACGACGAGTTCGCGCCGGGGGCGATCGACTCGTGGCTCTCCGTGCAGCGCGCGACCTCCGCCGAGGTGGTGCTCGCCCGCATCGCACTCGCGGACGGACGCACGGATCCGTACCCGCCGGTGCGCCGCGGCCGCCGCATGCGCGACCTCGACCCCTGCAAGGACCGGCTGTCGTACCGCAGCGCCCCGCTCGGCCTGGTCGACCGCGCGCGCCATGGCGAGCTGCGCTTCACCCCGGGCCTCGCGTCCGGCGAAGACCTCGACTACACCGGTGCGCTCTGGTTCACCAGCTCCGCCATCGCGTACGACCTCGACGGTCCGCCGTACGTGATCCACGACGACGCGACAGACCGCGTCACGCGCGCGCCCCGTAGCGTGGCCGCGGACTTCGGGTTCCTCGACGCCGTCGAGCACTCCTCCTGGTTCACTGCTCTGGATGCCGGAGCCCGTCGCGCCGTCGTCGTGAAGTATCTGCGGATGCATGTGTTCGACGCGATCCATGCCCGCATCGGCGACGAGGAGCTGCTCCGCGAGCACCGGGACGATCTCGTCGCCCTCGTCGCCCGTCTGCGGCGCCTCAGCCCCGAGGCCTTCGCGCTGCTGTCCCGCGCCGACGCCGCGGTGCTCGCAGCGCTGGCCGAGCAGCAGCTCGACGCCCACCGGCTGCGCGCGCTGCTGCAGGCCCGCCAGAGCTACCGCAGCATCCGGGCCGTCGTCCCCGCGAACCCGCTGCTCGTGCTCGACAGCCAGGCGCCGCTGCGCACGCTCTTCGCGGGCGCGAGGGCCATGTCGGCGCCGCGCCGCTGAACCGCGGAGAGCCGGGCGCTGGCCCGCGGCCGGCCACCATCGCGGGACACTGCCCACGGCGTGTGTGCCCGCTGCCCCGGCGCGCTGCGCCGCTCGTCCGACCGCCGAGGGCGGCCCCGGGACGCCCGCGCCTCAGTCGAGGTCGCGGGCGAGTCCGGCGAGCACGACCTGCTCCGCGAACGCGGGAAGACTTGCCGCGACCTCGAGGAACGTCCCCGATGCCGCGATCCTGCCCTCGTCCACGTAGCAGATCCGGTCGTAGTCCTTGATCGTCGACAGGCGGTGCGCGACCGAGATGAGCGTGACCTCGCCCTGCAGCGCGCGGATCGACTTCGTCACCTCGTCCTCGGTCTTGGTGTCGAGCGAACTCGTCGCCTCGTCGAGCACCAGCACGAGGGGGTCGGTGTAGAGCGCGCGGGCGATGCCGAGTCGCTGCTGCTGCCCGCCGGAGAGCGAGACGCCACGCTCACCGATGCGCTCGCGGATGCCACCGGCACGCGACTCGATGAGAGAGCTCAGCTGCGCACGCTCGAGGGCGTGGCGCACCCTCTCCTCGTCGATCTCGTCGTTCCACGTGAGCGCGACGTTCTGGGCGATGCTGCCGTCGAACAGCGCCACCCGCTGCGGCACGTACCCGACCCGACCGCGCCACTGCGTGAGCACGGAGTTCAGCGGTGCGCCATCGATCGTGATGCTGCCGCCCGACGCCTGGCTGAGCCCGAGGAGCAGGTCGATCAGCGTCGACTTGCCCGCGCCGGACGGACCGACGATGCCGAGGGAGCTGCCCAGGGGGATGTCCAGGGTCATCCCCCTGATCACATCCTCCGTCGTGTTCGGGTAGCGGAAGCGCACGTCGTCCAGCCGCAGGACGCGAGGACGCTCCGCGAGCACGGCGGTGTCCTCCGGCGCCTTGGAGGTCTCCATGTCCTTCTCGGCGGACATGAGGTCGCCGATCACGTCGCGCGCTGCGGGCGTGCTGGCCACTGCCTGCACGATCCCGCCCTGGATCCCGGTGATGGCGGGGATCAGACGGAAGCCCGTCGCGGCGAACAGCGCCACGGAGGAGAGCGCGGAGGTGAGACCGCCCTGCCAGAAGGAGAACCCGCCGATGAGGATCACGCCGCCGATGAGCGCGGCCTCGAAGGCGAAGCCGGGGATGATGCCGAGGAACGAGCCGTTGGCGCGTGCCCGGACCGAGCGGCTGCGGTTGCTGGTGACGAGGTCGGACACGTCGGACAGACGGTTGCGCAGGCTGAGCTCTTTGAGCGCCTCCATCATCTCGGTCATGAGGATCGCGACGCGGTAGCTGTAGGTCAGGTTGACCTGCGCGGCCTCGAGGGCCCGCTTCGTGACGACCTGGTGGACCAGGAGGGCGACGAGCCCGAGGTACGTGAAGGCGATGATCGCGGTCCACGGGTCGGCGACCAGCAGCACCGCGATGATGAGCACGAACGTGAAGATCATGCTCGGCACGCGCATCAGCGGCAGCAGGAATCCGGCCATGGTGTTGGCGATGCCGGAGTCCGCGATGCGGGTGATCTCGGCGACCGACCGCTTGGAGCGCTCCTCCCAGCTGGAGTTGATGTACGCCTTGAACATCCGGTCGCCGATCTGCAGCTCGTACTTCGCGAAGCGGCGCGTGGCGAACCAGTGCAGCGTCACCGAGAGCACGGACTTGAGGATGATGAGCACGCACGCGGCCAGCGCGAGCAGCGGCATCATCTCCGGTGACACCGGACCGATGATCGGCAGCGACAGGGTGCCGCCGGAGAGCGCGGGGCCGATGATGAGCGCGAGCAGGGACATCGCGATCACGTCGAGAGCCGTGATCAGGGTCGTCGCGACCATGTAGCCGGCGAAGTAGCGTCGCGCGCCCTCGGGAAGCAGGGGCAGCAGGTCCCGGAGGACGGGCCAGATCTTCTTCATCGGGGAACGTTCAGAGCCGGGTCGGCGCGCCGGAGGTCGCGGACGTCAGAGCGCCTTCGACGACCTCGAGGGTGCGCAGTCCCTGCTCCATCGTGACGACGTCGTTCGGCTCGCCGAGGACGGCGTCGCGGAAGGCCTCGTGCTCGACCCTCAGCGGCTCGCGCTTGGCGAAGGAGAACCGGGTGATGTCGCCCTCCGACACCCCGCGGAACGCCAGCATCGACTCCCACTCCAGCGGGATCGTGCCATTGGCGTAGAACGTGAGGTCGCCCGTGGCCGTGTCGGCGATGAACGTGCCGCGATCGCCGGTCACGACCGTCACGCGCTCCTTCATCGGCGAGAGCCAATTGACGAGGTGGTTCACGATCACGCCGTTGGCCAGCCGGCCGGTGACGGTGATCATGTCCTCGTAGGCGCGACCGCTCTTGTGCGCCGTCTGCGCGAACACCGTCGTGTACTCGCTCTGCGCCACGAAGCTGGTGAGATCGATGTCGTGCGACGCGAGGTCCTTGGCGACGCCCACATCGGCGATGCGCGCCGGGAAGGTGCTCTGACGCCGGGTGGCGATCTGGTAGACGTCGCCGAGCTCGCCGGCCTCGAGGCGTCGGCGCATCTCCAGCACGGCGGGGTTGAACCGCTCGACGTGCCCGACCGCGCCGACCAGTCCCTTGGCTGCGAACGCGTCGGTCATCCGGCGGCCCGCTTCCAGGGAGTGCGCGATCGGCTTCTCGACGAGCGTGTGCACACCGGCGTCGGCCAGCTTGAGCGCCGCGTCCTCATGGAACGCGGTCGGCACCGCGACGACCGCGATGTCGATGCCCGTGGCGATGAGCGCCTCGATGTCGGGCAGGATCTCGAGGTCCCCCGCGACCTTGTGCGGGTCGCCGCCGGGGTCGGCGATCGCGACCAGGTCGACGCCCTCGACGTCACGGAGCACGCGGGCGTGGTTGCGCCCCATCATCCCGACGCCGAGCAGGCCGGCGCGCAGAGCCGCCGCCATCAGGCGCCCGCTCCCGCGACCGCGTTGACCGCGGTGACGATGCGCTCCAGATCGTCCTGGCTGAGCGAGGGGTGCACGGGCAGCGAGGCGACCTCGCGGGCGGCACGCTCCGTCTCCGGCAGGTCGAGCCCCGGCGCGAAGCGGGTCAGCGACGGCAGCCGGTGGTTCGGGATCGGGTAGTACACGCCCGCGCCCACGTTGTGCTCGCTCTTCAGCGCGGCGACGAAGCCGTCGCGGTCCTCGGGGACACGGATCGTGTACTGGTGGTAGACGTGCACGGCGCCGTCGGCGACCGGCGGGACGATGACGCTCTGCAGGTTCGCGTCGAGGAACGCCGCGTTCGCCTGACGGGTCTTCGTCCAGGCGTCGACCTTGGTCAGCTGCACGCGGCCGATCGCGGCGTGGATGTCGGTCATGCGGGCGTTGAAGCCGATGATCTCGTTCTCGTACTGCCGCTCCATGCCCTGGTTGCGCAGTAGCTTCACCTGGCGGGCGATCTCGTCCGTCGCCGTGGTGACCATGCCGCCCTCGCCGCTGGTCATGTTCTTGGTGGGGTACAGGCTGAACATCGCGAAGTCGCCGAACGAGCCGACGGGGCGGCCGTCGAGCGAGGCGCCGTGCGCCTGCGCGGCGTCCTCGTAGAGGGCCACGTCGCGCTCGGCGGCGATCGCCTCGAGCTCGCGCATGCGCGCGGGGTGCCCGTACAGATGCACGGGGAGGATGCCCTTGGTCTTCGGGGTGATGGCCGCCGCCACCGCCGCCGGGTCGAGCGTGAAGGTCTCGGGCTCGATGTCGACGAACACGGGGGTACCGCCGGTGAGCGCTACCGAGTTGCCGGTGGCCGCGAAGGTGAAGGACGGCACGATGACCTCGTCACCGGGGCCCACGCCCGCAGCCAGCAGGCCCAGGTGCAGTCCCGCGGTGCCGGAGTTCACCGCGACGGAGGGGCGGCCCGGCACGAAGTGCGCCGAGAACTCCTGCTCGAACGCCGCGACCTCGGGGCCCTGTGCGACCATGCCGCTGCGCAGCACGCGGTCGACGGCCTCGCGCTCTTCGTCACCGATGATGGGCTTGGCGGGGGGAATGAACTCGCTCACACGGTCTCCTTGGTCAGTGTTCCGTCAGTCTCGATGTAGCGGTCGCCCGTGGCGGGGCACACCCACGTGTTCTCGGTGTCACCGGCGGCGAGGGGCACGCCCGACTCGCCCACCCAGCCGATGCGGCGCGCCGGCACGCCGGCGACGAGCGCGTACGCCGGCACGTCCTTCACGACGACGGCTCCGGCCGCGACCGTGGCCCACGCTCCGATGGTCACGGGCGCGACGCAGGTCGCCCGCGCGCCGATCGCCGCACCGCGCTCGATGGTCACGCCGACCGGCTCCCAGTCGTGTGCGCTCTTGATCGTGCCGTCGGCGTTGATCGCCCGGGGGTAGGTGTCGTTCGTCAGCACGACGGCGGGTCCGATGAACACCCCGTCCCCGAGCTTCGCCGGCTCGTACACGAGCGCATAGTTCTGCACCTTGCAGTTGTCGCCCATCACGACACCGGTGCCGATGTACGCGCCGCGCCCGACGATGCAGTTCTCCCCGAGCTGCGCGTCCTCCCGGACCTGGGCCAGATGCCAGATCGAGCTCCCTGCTCCGATCCTCGCCTCCGGGGAGACATCGGCCGAATCGACGATCCTGACGTCGGTCGGTGAGGGCATGCGGGATTCTCCTCGCGGCTCGGGAAGGGGACCTGGTCATCCTATCTGCTTGCACAGATCTTTCCTGAGAGGATAGGGGTGTGACCAACCCAGCCACTCCCGACCCGCATACCTGGGTTGTCGTACCGCTGTACAACGAAGCGACCGTCATCGCCGGCGTGATCGAAGGGGTTCTCCCCCACTTCCCGAACATCGTCTGCATCGACGACGGGTCGACCGACGGCTCCCTGGAGGTCGCGCGCCGCGCAGGCGCGCACATCGTCGAGCACCCCATCAATCTGGGGCAGGGCGCCGCGCTGCAGACGGGCATCGAGTACGCGCTCGCCCAGCCGGGCTGCGAGTACATCGTGACCTTCGACGCCGACGGGCAGCACCGCATCGACGACGCGGTCGCCATGGTCGCAGCCGCCAGGGCGAGCGGGGCCGCCATCGTGTTCGGCTCGCGCTTCCTCGACGACCGCACCAACCCGGGCTGGATGAAGCGCGTCATCCTGAAGACGGCGGTCTGGGTCACCAACATGACCACGAGCGTCAAGCTCACGGATGCGCACAACGGCCTCAGGGTCATCCGTGCCGATGCCGCCTCGCGCCTCCAGCTCAAGCAGGACCGGATGGCGCACGCCACCGAGATCGTGCTGCAGCTCGGCGAGACCGGGCTGCCGTGGATCGAGCACCCGGTCGAGCTGCTCTACACCGACTATTCGAAATCGAAGGGCCAATCGGTGCTCAACTCCGTGAACATCCTCGTCGATCTGCTCGTGCGGTGAACGCCATGTGGATCCAGTTCGTCCTCATCGCCGCCGTGATCGCGATCGGCGCGGTCTTTATGCGCCGCACCGGCGCCGACAGCCACCTCGCCATCCGTCGCCTGCTGTACGGGGCGTTCGTGCTGGTCGCGATCGTGTCCATCCTGTTCCCGCAGTGGCTCACCTGGGTGGCCAACCTCGTCGGCGTCGGCCGCGGCACCGACCTGCTGCTGTACGCGCTGGTGCTGATGTTCCTGGTGTTCGTGTACACCCAGTCGCGTCGCAACGCCGCGCAGCAGCGTCGACTCACCCTGCTGGCGCGCAAGCTGGCCCTGCTCCAGGCCGAGGCGGAGAAGCCGGGCGACGCGCACGCCGCGCCGGGCGCCGACACTCCGGACGACGGCTCCACCGACCGCTGATCAGTCGCAGGCGGTGATCCGCCAGAGGCTGGCGTCGCCCTCCGCGGCGACCTCCTCGAACCCCGGACGGTCGTCGAAGTCGGTCATGCCCGGCATCAGGTACTCGCCGGGTCCGGTCCCGCCGATGCCGAAGTCGAGCACGTACTCCGGGCTGCCGTATGCGGCGAGGGCCTCGCACACTGCAGGATCCTCGCCCGCGTCGTTGAGCCGCGTCGACAGCACGTCCCAGGCCTGGGACACCGGCGGCGACCACGTGCGCGGGATCACCTCGCGACGGCCGAGGACGTAGCCGAAGGCCGCACCGGTGGACGGGTTCGCGATGATGACCGCGTCGTCCGGGACGAGGTCCGGCAGGTCCTGGAGCAGGGCGTACTCGTCGTCCGACAGATAGCTGCGGTGGTTCATCGTGTACCGGGACTGCTCGTCTGTCTCATCGGCGACGCGCAGCAGCACCACGGGCGCCACGGCGATGCTGACCGCCCCGACGACCGCGATGACCCCCAGCGCGAGGCCGGCGAGCGCGTCGGTCGACACCGCGACCCGCCGCGCGAGCACCGCGGCCAGCCAGCGGAGCAGCATGGCGAGGCCGAGCGCCGCGAGAGGGACCACCACGAGCGGCACCAGAGCAGCGATGCGGAAGGAGTCGCCGTACCACGGGCCCGTCAGCAGTCGTTTGATCACAGGCAGGTCGGTGCCGACGCACACGATGTAGAGCAGCGACACGCCGGCCCACGCGACGATGAGCCACCGCAGCCGCCGCTCCCGGAAGGCGGCGATGATGCCGGCGAGCAGCAGCACGCTCATGGCCCACGCGGCGGGCAGCAGCGAATGCGAGTTCACGAACACGTCGGCGACGGCGCCGAGCACCCCGCGGTACGAGCGCCAGAGGACGGGTCCCGCCAGGTAGGCGAGCGCGAGCCAGACGAGTGCGAGGAGCAGCCACCCCACCGCGATCACGGTCCACCGCACGGTCGGTCTGGCGCCCTCGCGGCGGATGCCGGTCAGCAGGGTGCTGGTGAGCCACAGCATCACCAGCGCTCCCCACGCGAGAACGGTGGACGGCTGGGCGAGCGCCGTCCCCGCCAGGATCAGCAGCATCCCGAGCGCGGGACCGGCGGCGAGCGCGAGACGCTGCCCGTGCGGCGCGGACATCCAGGCGCGCACGGTGACGACGGTCGACGCGACCGCGGCGGGCACGATCGCGAGAGACAGCGCGTACGGGTAGAGGACGCCCCACTCGAACATGAGCTGCGGGAAGGCCATCAGCCCCGCGGAGAGGGCCGCCGCGAGTGCCGTGACGAGCGCGTCACCGCGGCTGAGCACGCGCGCGAGGAGCGTCACGCTGAGCGGCCAGACCACGGCGGCTGTCACCAGCGCCACGAGGTTCGCGGCGACAGGGATCGCCGCGAGATCGACCGCCACGAGCGAGGTGACCGCGTGCCACGCCGCAGGGTAGAAGGTCGTACCGCCGAGGAGTCCGCTCAGGTCGAAGGAGGAGGCGCTTCCGGATTCGGCGACCCAGCGCAGGGCGTTGAGGTGGAACACCGCGTCGTTGGTCTGCGAGATCGCGGTCGGCGTGCCGATGTAGCTCATCAGTCGCGCCGCATTCAGGCCAGCGCCGACCATGAGCCCCGCGAACAGCAGCACCAGGGCGCGCCGCTCCGGCGGCTGCGGAGCCGGGTCCCAGCGCCGCCGGCCGAGCAGGAACGACAGTCCGTACACGAGCGCGGCGACGAGGACGACGGCGACGGTCACGGACAGGTGGTTCCACCTGATGCCGAGGACGGGGAGCGCGATCGCCAGCAGAGCGAGGACGCCGACCGAGATGCCGGGCGCGGACGCCCACAGCGTCAGACCGCGCAGCCGGAGCCCGAAGCCGATCAGGAGCCCCGGTGCGAACAGCACCAGGATGGTCAGTCCCAGAAGCCCCGCCTGGGCGATCCAGTCGCCGATCATTCGTCGACCAACGCGATCGCGCCCTCGATCTCGCCGTCGTACACGACCTCGCCCTTGTTGATCACCACGCCTCGGGTGCAGAGCTCACGGACCATCTCCATGTCGTGGCTCACCACGACGAGGGTCTTCCGCTGCGCGATCAGTTCCGCGAACTTGAGGCGGCACTTCTCCCGGAACGGCGCATCGCCCACGGACAGGATCTCGTCGACCAGGAGCACGTCGAGCTCGACGTGGATCGCGACCGAGAACGCCAGCCGCATGAACATGCCGGACGAGTAATGCTTGACCTCCTGATCGATGAACTGCTCGATCTCGCTGAAGGCGACGATCTCGTCGTAGCGCTCCTCGATCTCCTTGCGCTGCATGCCGAGGATGGCGGCGTTGAGGAAGACGTTCTCGCGACCGGAGAGCTCGGGGTGGAAGCCGGCGCCGACCTCGATCAGCCCGGCGACGCGACCGCGCGTCAGCACCTGCCCGTCGTCCGGCTCCATCACGCCGGAGATGAGCTTGAGCAGCGTGGACTTGCCCGAGCCGTTCAGACCGAGGATCGCGACCGACTCGCCCTCGTTGATGACGAGATCCAGCCCCTTGAGCGCCTCGAAGGTGCTGGACGTCCTGCGGCGGCGGATCCAGGCCACGACGGTGTCCTTCAGGGACAGCGCGTGGTTGAGCGTGAAGTTCTTCCGTACGCCGTCGACGATGATGCTCGGGCGCGAAGCGGTGGCGGTACTCATAGGTCCTGCGCGAACCTTCCCTCGAGTCGTCGGAAGACGAGCTGGCCGATCAGCAGCGTGGCGACCGCGATCAGGAACGTCCACAGCGTGTTCCATCCCAGTCCGGGCGGAAGCGGCATGGTCGAGTCGGTCACCGGCAGCCAGAACGCGTAGTGGAAGAGCTCGACCCCCTGCGTGATCGGGTTGAGCATGTAGAGCTCGAGCACCCAGTCCGGCCAGCCGAGCTTCGCGATCGCATCCTGCACCATCGTCCAGGCGTACAGGACGGGCGACGCCCAGGTGGCGAGCAGCAGCAGCAGCTCGACGATGTTCTCGGCATCCCGGAAGCGCACGTTGATCGCGCCGAAGAACAGCCCGAGGCCGAGGGCGAAGAGCGTGACGATCACGATGCCGGCCAGCGCCGCGAGCACCGACAGGACCGTGATCCCGGGGATCCACCCGAGGAACAGGCACACGATCAGCAGCAGGGCCAGCTGCGGCAGGAAGTGGATGAACGCCACGAACACGGCGGAGACGGCGAACAGCTGACGCGGCAGGAACACCTTCCGCACGAGCGGGGCGTTGTTCACGATCGACGTGGTCGCGTTCTTGAACGCCTCCGAGAAGAGGTTGATCACGACGATGCCGGAGAACAGATAGACCGGGTAGTTCTGGATGTCCCTGTTCAGGCTGAGGAACAGCCCGAGCACGACCCAGAACACGAGGAACTGCGCGCCGGGACGCACGTACGACCAGGTCCAGCCGAGCACCGAGTTCCGGTACCGCGTCGTGACGCCGGTCCGCACCAGGAGGTACAGGAGATAGCGCCAGCGCACCACGTCGATCAGACCACGACTCGTGCCGGGGGTGTCGAAGGCGGAACGCGGGACGACGGCGAAAAGATCTCGGGTATCTGTCACGGCCCCACTCATTCAGCTGCGGCGGCGGTCGCCGCGACGCACTTCAGTATCCTATGGCACCCTCCGAGCGCCCTTCACGGCGCGCTGTCAGCCGAGCGAGGTGAACCCCGCCCAGCCGTAGCCGATGATCGAGCTCGTCCCCCATCCGCCGCGTCCGTCGCCGCGGAACAGGTGCAGGTCGCCGTTGGCGGCGCGGGCGATCACGTCGTTCGTGCCGTTCCTGTCGAAGTCGCCGGGGCTGAAGATCGAGGTGAAGCCGCCCCAGCCGTAGCCGATCTCGCGCGGCGTGCCCCAGCCCCCTGCGCCGTTCGTGGGATACAGCCACAGACGGGAGTCCGTGCTGCGGAGGATCAGGTCGGAGCGCCCGTCGCCGTCGAAGTCCCCGGCGTTGAAGGCGGCGTTGAACCCGCCCCAGCCGAAGCCGATCTGCTGCGCCTGCCAGTTCGCCCAGCCGCCCTTGCCGTCGCCGCGGTAGTACACGAGCAGGCCGGAGGAGTTCCGCGCGATGATGTCCGGGTTGCGGTCACCGTCGTAGTCGATGCCGCCCACCACGAGCGACAGCGCCTGCCAGCCGTTGCCGATGACCTGAGCATCCCCGTAACTGCCGTTGGCCGTGCCGGGGTAGAGCAGGAACATGCCCGCGGCCGTGATGCGTCCGAGGTCGCGATAGCCGTCACCGTTGAAGTCGCCCATCGGGATCATGCGGTCGCCGGCCTGCCACCCCGAGCCGAGCAGTTTGGACCCGCGCCATCCGGCCGCGCCGTTGCCGCGGTAGAGCGTGAGGGTGCCCGGCGCGTTCATGGCGAGCACGTCGACCTCGCCGTCCCTGTCCACGTCGCCGGAGCCGGCGGGAAGGGCCCGCGGCTTGTTGACGGCGTCGCCGGCGCCCGCGAGCGCCGAGAGCACCTGCCAGCCGTTGCCGATGCGTCCGGTCGAGGTGAGAGCGCCCGCCCCGTCGCCGGGGTACAGGTAGAGGTCGCCGTTCGCGGTGCGCGCCGCGAGGTCGGCCATGCCGTCGCCGGTGAAGTCGCCCGGCACGAAGATCGAGGTCATACCGCCCCACCCCGTGCCGATCTGGCGCTGTCCGAGCCAGCCGCCCGCGCCGTTGCCGTAGTACACGGTGAGGCGACCGGCGCCGTCGCGGCCGATGATGTCGGGCTTCCCGTCGCGGTTCAGGTCGATCCCTCCCACGAGGAGGTTCATGCCGCCCCAGCCCCAGCCGATGCGCACGCCGGGCAGCAGGCCGCCGCGGTCGTCGCCGCGCCACAGCATCAGGTCGCCGGCGGCGTTGGTGGTCAGGACGTCGGGCACTCCGTCCCCGTCGATGTCGCCGGCGGCGGTCGACAGCGTGACGGCGCTCCAGTCGAGATTGAGGCGCTGCGCGGACTCGAAGCCGACGCCGGTCCCCCGCATGAGGTAGACGCCGTCCGGCTTGCGCACGACCAGGTCGCGCGTGCCGTTGCCGTTGAGGTCGCCCGCCATGATCAGCGACGTGGTGCCGCCGAGGCCTGTCGCGAGCTGCTTGCGGGTGCCCCATGCGTTCTTCGCGAACGGATAGCCCCACAGCACGCCGGCGGTGTCGATGCCGAGGATGTACGACGAGTAGTTGATCGACGCCAGGTTCGGGCCCTGCGGGGCCTGCGTGGATCCGAACCAGTCGGTGAAGTAGTTGTAGAAGTTGCGGTTGCCGTAGGCCGAGCAGATGTCGCCGTCACCGTAGCCGGCGCGCATCGCCGCCGCGTTCGGCTGGTAGGGCGTGTAGTAGTACAGCGCCGAGGTCGCCTTGTTGGCGATGTAGACCGGCGAGGAGCCGCAGGCACGGTCCGGGTTGTAGAGGATGTTCCACGTGCGACCGGGGGCGTAGTACTGGAACCACTTCCCCTCCATGTAGATCTGCATCTGCCGCGCGGCGCCGTAGATCTGGTGGAAGAAGCCGATGTACTGCGGGTCGCAGGGCGCGTCGTCCGGGCAGCCCTGCCCCAGCGCGATGTCGTACCGCCAGGCGCTCGGCCACGAGTGGTTGACGAGGCTCTGCTCCTTCTGCAGCATCACGATCAGCACCTGCGGGTTGATGCCGCAGGACTGTGCGGCACGGTAGATGATCCGGGCGGCGCTCTCGTTCGGCGCCCCGGTGTAGCCGTTGCAGTACTGGTCCGCCGGTCGCGTGACCGTGTTCATCTTGAAGTCCTTGATGCACACGATCGGTCGGCCCTGCTCGTCGATGCCGCCGACGCAGCGCGGCACCTTGGCGTTGAAGAACGCCTGGATCTGCGCCTCCGTCATCGTGTCCTTGTTGGTGAACACGGCGTCGCTGATGATGTTGCCGGGTGTGAAGCCCGCGAGGGTGGTCTTGGCGATGCCCGTCTGCGCCGGCCCGCTGACCGCCCGGGAGACGGGCGCGGAGGCGGAGGCGGCGGCCGTCGCGGCGGTGGCCGGTACGACGGTACCGACGAGAAGGGCGGAGACGGCGAGGAAACAGGTGAGGAGTCGGGCGGTCCTCAGTGTGTTTCGCGAGCGTGGGGCACGTCGAGACATGTGACCAGTGTGACGGAAGTTGCGGGATGATGCCACTGTTACGACGTTTCCACCAGGGGAATTCGGCGTGTCGCGTGTTTGTGCAGGTTGTTCCCAGCCGCTCACAGGTCGGCGTGCAGCCCCCAGACGCGTTCGGCCGAGCTCGCCCACGAGAACGCGCGGGACCGGTCCGAGGCCAGCACGCGCAGCCGCGCCGCGCCGTCGCCCGCCGCGTCCGCCAGGGCATCGGGCAGGTCGCCCTCCCCGGCGAACATGCCGCCGTCGGCGATCACGTCGCGGTGGCAGCCGGTGTCGCTGGCCACGACGGGGAGCCCCACCGCGAGCGCCTCGACCGCGCGCCATGGCCAGCCGGCGACCGTGCTCGTGGCGGCGAAGGCCCTGGCCCCGCCGAGCACGGCTCCCCGGTCCACTCGGCCGAGCAGGCCGCGGACATGCGCCCGCCGCTCCGGCAGGCCCGCCGCGGCGGCGATCTCCGCCAGGCGCGGCTCCGATCCCTCCGGCGTGTCGAGCACGACCGCATCCACCCCGGCGGCCACGGCACCGCGGAATCCCGCGCCGAGCGTCTCGGGCGAACCCGTCAGCACCACGTACTCCGCCGGCAGGGACAGCGCGGCGCGACGAGCGTCCGCGTCGGCGGGCACGGCGAAACCCTGCGGAGGCGCACCGGCGATGACGCGGATGCGGTCGCCGAGACGAGCCACCTCGGACAGTCGCTCCGCCACGGCGTGTGAGGGCACCACGACGGCGTCCGCGTGCTTCGCCGCGCGGCGCAGCATGCCGCGCTGCCAGGCGACCGAGCTCTTCGACAGTTGCTGAGGCTGATCCCAGGCGCACAGCTCCCACACGGTGACGGTGGTCTGATCGTGGTCGTGCACGCGATCGTGTCGCACGAGCGGCGCCATCAGGCTCGGCGCGTGGATGAGCCCGCCGCCGACGCCGGGCGCGATCCCGAGCTGCCAGGACGCCGCCAGCTCACGGCGTGCGAGCCCGAGGGTACGCACCTCATCGATCCCGGGAACAGCGGGCTGTGCTCCGGCCGGGACGATCGCGTCGACCGCGCAGCCGGACGGCGCCGTCGCGATCAGCCCTGCGGTGAGATCGAGAGCCGCCGACGCCTGGTCCGCGTCGACGACGTGCGCCAGCTGATCCAGAACCACACGCAGCCGAGCACCCATGGGATCAGGCTAGCCGCGGACCCTCGTTCCCCCCGGGAGCGCACCACCCCGGCCGGGGGAATATCAGCGTTCCCACAGCATCGGCCCTCTCGCGACGGGCGTGCCGTGCTTGAATGCTCGGGTGAGCGATGGCCGACTTCCCGTCCGACGCCGATGGATCGGATGGACCATCGGCATCCTTCTGACCCTGCTCGTGCTCGCCATCGGGTGGGTCACGGTGCGCGGGATCGGCGCCGTGGACAATCTGCAGCAGGTGGCCAAGGGCGCGTCCCAGCTGAAGCAGTCGATCGGCGAGGGCGACCTCGACGGCGCCGAGCCGATCGCCGACAGCATCGCTCGCAACGCCGCGTCCGCCCGCGAACTCACGTCGGACCCCGTGTGGCACGCGTTCGCCGTGCTGCCGTGGCTCGGCCCGAACTTCCGCGCCGTGAGCGAGATCGCCGAGGTCGCCGACGACGTCTCCTCCGACGCCGTCCGGCCCCTTCTGGAGGTCGCGGACGACATCGACCTGTCCAGCCTCGGGTTCACGAACGGCGTCATCGACCTGGCGCCGTTCGCGGCGATCGAGAAGCCGCTCGGCTCCGCGTCCGCCTCGCTCGCCGCTGCCGACGAGCGGACGAAGCGCATCGACGCCGACGCCACCCTGCCACCGCTCGCCGACGCGATCCGCGAGATGCGCGGCTCGGTCACGCAGGCGGCGACCGTGGTCGGCTCGCTGCACGGCGCCTCGGTGCTGCTGCCGACGATGCTGGGCGGCGAGGGTCCGCGCACGTATGTGCTGGCCATGCAGAACAATGCGGAGCTCCGCTCCTCCGGCGGCATCATCGGCTCGATCGCGCTGCTGCGCGCCGAAGGTGGCCGGGTGACCCTGGAGAACCAGGCCTCGACGCGCGACTTCCCCGCACTCGACGTGCCGCTCCCCCTCAGCGACACGACGGTCGCTCTGTTCGAGGACCGTCCCGGCCGCTTCCTGCAGAACATCACGAGCATCCCCGACTTCCGCGAGGCGGGCGAGACCATCGCGGCGCGCTGGGTCGGCCGCTTCGGTGGACAGGTCGACGGGGTGATCGCCGTCGACGCGCTCGTCGCGGAGCATCTGATGGACGTCACCGGCGACCTGGCCTTCGGGCCCTTCACGGCGACGGCCGACACGGTCACGAGCATCCTGCTCTCGGAGATCTACGCCGCGGTGCCCGACCCGACCGTGCAGGACGACATCTTCGCGCTCGCGGCGAGCGGGCTGTTCAGCGCCGCGCTGTCGGGCGGAGATCCGCAGGCGCTGATCGGCGCCCTGGCCGACGCCGCCGGCGAGGGACGCATCCGCATCTGGAGCGCGCACGAGGACGAGGAGACGCTCCTCGCCGCGTCGGCTCTCGGCGGCGCCATCCCGGAGGACGCCGACGGCGTCAGCCATGTGGGCGTCCTGATGAACGACGGCACCGGCGCCAAGATGGACTACTACACCCGCGCGTCCATCGCGACGGCCGTGGGGACGTGCGACGGCGAGGCGACCACCCAGGTCCGCGTCACGTGGACCAACACGGCGCCCGCCGACGCGGCGACCGCTCTTCCCCCGTATGTCACCGGTGACGGCTTCTACGGCGTGCCGCCCGGCACCGTGCGGACGCTGATCGCCGTGTACGGCCCCGAGGGCGCGACACCGTCGCACGTCGACAGGGATGGCGCGGAGGACGGCGTCCAGACGGCCATGCTCGGCGAGCGCTCGGTCGTCCAGCACGAGGTGCTGCTGGCTCCAGGCGAGTCGACGACGATCACCGTGGAGTTCCAGGGCACGGGGGCCGGGGAGCGCCTGACCGAGGTGCTGCACACGCCGCTGATCGTCGGTCCGGAACTGAGCCGCGACACTCTGCGCTGTGCGTCGTGACAATTTCTCACGGATGGGGTACTGTCATCTCACTGGGGAATAACTGGGGTCTGTAAACCTGCCGTGGGGGCAGGAGGGCCTCACGCAGTCGGACGCAGGGGTGTGTCCGGGGGCGATTCCGCGTGAAATTCTGGGGAGAAATCATGCTGAAGAAACTGGCTGCCATCAGCCTCACCGCTGGCGCGCTGGTCATCGCCGCGCCGACGATCGCCACCGCTGCGCCGACCATTCCGGACGCATCGAGCGACACGTATCCCGCGCCTCCCGGCGTCAAGGTCGGCGATCCGATCATCGACGTCTGCGAGGTCTCGACCGTCGTCTTCGGGCCGGGCTACTTCCTGCCGTCCGAGACCGTGCCGGTCTCGGTGTCCGGAAAGGATGCGGGCGCCTCGGCGATCTCGGGGAACACCGCCGGTGCCGACGGGAGCCTGACACTCACGTTCCGCCCGCCGACCGACGGTGAGGGGTCCTACGCCCTCGCGTTCGCGGGTTCGCGTCCGTACACGGCGACCATCACCGTGTCGCACGGGCATGACGCGGCGTCGAGCTGCGACCACGACCCGGCCGTCGCGGCCGCTGGCACGGAGCTGCCGCTGACCGGCGGCGGCATGGAGCTGGCCCTCACCGGCGGCTCCGTCTCGCCGTGGGTCCTCGGCGGCGGCGCTGCCGCGCTGGTCGCCGGCGGCGCACTGGTCGCCACCGGGGTCGCCCGCCGCAAGCGCGCCTGAGCCTGGCTGCCGCCTTGCGCGGTGGTCGGCTGGACGACGGTGATCCCTCCCCCTCCGATCACCGTCGTCTGGCGAATCCGGTGCTGCACCGGACGCCCACGGGTGTCGTTCTCGGGATCGTCATCCGTGGGCTGCGCCATGCCAGGCGGGGACATCGGGGGCGCAGCAGCTCGGCTTCGTGCCCGTCACCGGGAGCGTCGGCCATGCGATGCACCGACCGCTGTGGTCAGGGGCTCGGCGTCGGCGTCGGGGTCGGCGGATGCAGGGTCTGCTGGATCAGCTGGTGGATGTAGCCGTAGTCCGGGCTGTGCTCGTCGACACCCGACTCGGGCGTGAGCTCGATCGTGGTGACCGGCTGCTCCTTCGCCTTCAGCATCAGGTCGAAGAACTCCGGAAGCTTGTCCTGCGGGAGATCCGTGCTGATCAGCGCGGTGCCCGCAGCCGCCACCTCGTTGAAGCGCGTGAGGACGGTCTGCGGCGTGAACTGCGCCAGGATGGCCTCCTGCAGCTCGCGCTGGCGCTTCATGCGGTCCCAGTCGCTGGTGGTGTACCGAGACCGGGCGTACCACTGGGCGGTGTCGCCGTCCATGTGCTGCTGTCCCGGCTCGATCCAGCCGATCGCCCACTCGTTGACGTCATGTCCGGTCCAGCCCTCGGGCGGACCACCCTTCGGCAGCCGCTCGGTGACGTTGATGTCGACGCCGCCGAGGGCGTCCACCAGGTCGGCGAACCCGTGCATGTCGACGAAAACGTAGTACGGGATCTCGATCCCGAGCACCCCCTCCGCCGCGTCCTTGGTCGCCTCGATCCCGGGTTCGGAGCCCTGCGCCACGGCATCGGGGTACAGACCGGAACCCTGATCCTCGCGGCACACCTCGGCCGCGTTGCGCACATGGTTCATCCACCCGTTCCAGCCGCACGTCGACGAGCTGTGGCCCTCGAAGCCGTCCGGATACAGTGCCTGCATCGGGCTGCCCTCGCTGAAGGGGGCGTTCGGCAGCTCGCGCGGGATGCCGGTGATGGTGACCGCGCCCGTGTCGGCGTTGACGGACACGACGGAGATGCTGTCGAAGCGCATCGAGTCTCGTCCGTCGCCGCTGTCCGCGCCGAGCAGCAGGATGTTGTAGTAGCCGTCACTGGGCGGAAGGCTGGGTCCGCTCTGGCCGAAGATGGCCCCCACCGTGCCCCGCACGGAGCCGACCGCGGTCGCCGCATAGCCGGCCGCGCCGCCCACCAGTCCCAGGAGCACGAGGGCCACGACCGGGATCGCGAGACGGGACAGGCCCGGCACCCTGACCAGACGCACGAGCCGCAGCGTATCCAGGGTCAGCACGATCCAGAGCACGACGTAGGCGACCAGCAGCACCTGCACGAGGGTCAGGACGACGGTCGACAGGAAGCCCGCGCCGATCGTGAGCCACAGCAGCACGGGACGGGCGAACAGGGCGAGCCCCGCCGCGACCACCGCCAGGGCCCAGGCCGTGAGCGTGGCGCCTAGGCCGAAGCGGCCCAATCGGCGATTCCCGGCGAGCACCTGGGCCGAGCCGGGCACGAGCAGATTCAGCACCACGAGCCACCACCCGCGGCGCGACATCATCCGCTCGTCGGCGGAGTCCGGGTGCCGCAGCGGCCGGGTCTCGATGAGGGGGCGCCGTGTCGGACGCGGCGGCGCCAGAGTCACAGGGAGTCCTTCAGCCGTTCGTTCTTGGCGGCGACCTGCGCCTCCAGCTCCGCTGCATAGGCCTCGACGCGATCGGCGAGCGCCTGATCGCCGGTGCCGAGGATGCGTGCGGCGAGCAGCCCGGCGTTGCGGGCTCCGCCGATGGACACGGTCGCGACCGGGATCCCCGCGGGCATCTGCACGATCGACAGCAGCGAGTCCATGCCGTCGAGGTAGGCGAGCGGAACGGGAACGCCCACGACGGGCAGCGGCGTCATCGACGCGAGCATCCCGGGCAGGTGGGCCGCTCCCCCGGCGCCCGCAATGATCACGCGGAGGCCGCGCGACCGGGCGTCGCGCGCGTAGGACATGAGCTTGTCCGGCGTGCGGTGCGCCGAGACCACCTCGACCTCGTGCGGGATGCCGAAGTCGGTCAGCGCCTGGGACGCGTCACTCATCACGCGCCAGTCGGAGTCCGATCCCATGACGACACCGACCAGAGGCGCGGCGGAGGAGTGAAGTGGCTCTGTCACCAGATCAGGGTACGGGCTCGCGCTGGGAGAACCCCCCAGCGGCACGCGCCTTTCCGGCACGGCCCGCCCGCTGCAGACGTCGGACTCACGCGAAGTGGGCGGCAGCCGCTCGAGCGACGTACACGGCGTCGTCGAGGTCGCCGTCTGCGACGTTCACGTGCCCGACCTTGCGGCCGGGACGTGGCGCCTTGCCGTAGGTGTGGATCTTGGCGCCCGGGTGCTCCGCCATCGCCGCGGCGAACCTGTCCTCGAGGCTGCCCTCCGCGGGACCGCCGAGGATGTTCACCATCACCGACCAGGGCGCGCGCGGTGCGGTGCTGCCGAGCGGCAGGTCGGCCACGGCGCGCAGGTGCTGCTCGAACTGACCCGTGACGGCGCCGTCCTGGCTCCAGTGCCCGCTGTTGTGCGGGCGCATCGCGAGCTCGTTCACGAGGATGCGCTCGTCGTCGGTCTCGAACAGCTCCACCGCGAGCATCCCGGTCACGCCGAGGCCCTCCGCGATGGTCCGTCCGATGCTCTCGGCCACCTCGATCAGGCGCTCGGCAGCGGCGGGCGCCGGCGCGATGACCTCGGCGCACACGCCGTCGCGCTGCACGGTCTCCACCACCGGATACGCGATCATCTCGCCGCCGGGTCGACGCGCGATCTGCTGCGCGAGCTCTCGCACGAACGGCACGAGCTCCTCGGCCAGCAGCGCGTCCCCCTCGCCGAGACCGTCGAACCAGTCCTGTGCCTCCGCGCCTGCGCGCACGACCCGGACACCCTTGCCGTCGTAGCCGCCGCGAGGGGTCTTCACGACCGCTGCTCCGGCGTGTGCGTCGAGGAACTCCTGCAGCTCATCCGCGGTGCGTACAGCCGCCCAATCGGGCTGGGGCACCCCGAGCTCGGCAAGGCGTGCGCGCATCACGAGCTTGTCCTGGGCGAACTGGAGGGCGTCGGGACCCGGCCGCACCGCGACGCCCTCGGCCACCAGGGCCTGCAGCACGTCCTGCGGCACATGCTCATGGTCGAACGTGATGACGTCGACCTCCGCCGCGAACGCGCGAACCGTGTCGAGGTCGCGGTAGTCGCCCACCGCGGTGGCGGCGAGCGCTGCGGACATCCCCTCATCCTCCGCGAGCACCCGCAGGTCGATCCCGAGCTCGACCGCCGGAGCGATCATCATCCGTGCCAGCTGTCCTCCGCCGATCACGCCCACGCGCAGCGCCATGTGCCGCCTCCATTCGTTCGGACCCATTCTTCCGCACTCCTCGGTCGTCACGGCACGCGAGGCCCTGCGACCGGGTCAGAACGCGTCGGTGTCGTCGCCGCCGGACTGGGCGTCGCGATGTGCCAGGATCTGCCCGACCTCGATCTGATCGGCGAGCGTCTCGTGCACGAGCGTCACGGCGGGGATGTTCGGCAGGCGCAGCGGGGCGTCGACGCCGTTGGAGAGCGTGATGGTGCCGCAGCCCCACAGCCGCTGCAGCGGTCCGCGCCGCACCGCGATCGTGTAGCCCCTCGCGTGCGACATCTCGCGGCGCTGCCTGGCGCCGATCCCCTGGTGCGCGATCACGCGCCGCGTGGTGATGGTGGTGGTCCGCGAATACCAGATCACGAAGGGGAGGACGACGGCGAGCAGGATGAGCACGCCCGCCGCCGTGAGGAGCATCCAGTCCTCGAAGCCCGCCGGGAGGTTGCCGTAGAAGTAGGCCGTGGCCCCGAAGGTCGCGATGAGCACGAGCGCCGACCAGAACAGGCGCCGCGCATGACCGCGGAAGCGCGCGATCAGCAGCTCTTCGGCGGGGGTGCCTGGCGGCGGCATCAGCGGCCGCCCACCGAGCGTCACGGGCTGGGTCACCCCACCATTGTGCCCGTGATCGCCGACAACGCCGTCCGGCGGGCGGCGTGTCCCGGCGTCACGCCGGCCGGACGTGCACCACGTCGCCCGCGGAGACAGGATGCGAGGCCCCGTCCGCCTCCACGAGCAGCCGCCCCTCTGCGTCGAGACCGGTGGCCGTGCCCTCGAGCACTCGCGCCGAGGGCAGCGACACCCGCACGGTCTGCCCGAGGGTCGCGCAGCGCGCCGTGACCGCCGCATGCAGTCCGCACGACTCGGCATCGCCCGCGGCCACGAGCGCGCGCAGCCAGCGGTCGAGCGTGGCCACGTAGTCCCGCAGCAGGCGGTCCTCCTCCGCGACGGCGCCGTTCACGGCGAAGGAGGTCGCTGTCGCGACGGGCAGCTGCGCGGCCGTCATCGCCGTGTTCACGCCGGCGCCCACGATCACCGCGTCGGACGAGGCCTCGGCGAGGATCCCGCAGATCTTCGCTCCGTCGACGAGCACGTCGTTGGGCCACTTCACCGCCACGTCGGCGCCCGTCAGCTGCGTGGCGACCGCGTCGGCCATGGCGAGTCCGGCCGTCAGCGGGATCCACCCGCGCAGCGACGGATCGGTCGGCAGCTCGCGCAGCAGCACGGAGACCGCCAGCGCGGCACCCGCCGGTGCCACCCACGTGCGGTCGAGGCGGCCGCGACCGGCTGTCTGCTCACGAGTGACGATCATCGACAGGTGCGGCCAGGCGGTCACCTCGTCCGCACGGACCCGCAGGTCGGCGTTCGTCGAGCCCGTCGCGTCGAGGACGAGCAGTCGGGAGACGACGCCGGCGGTGAGGGGGAAGTCGGCGGTCATGCGTCCTCGTCGTCCGCTTCCTCGTCGTCGTCGTCCTCGTCTTCCCGGACCGTGCCGACCTCGTGGGCGCGCCAGCGGTCCCACTCCTGCATGAGCTGCTCGATCGCAGCGTGGAACTTCTCGGTGGCGACACCCGGGCTGGTGTCGCCGAAGTAGTGCTGCACCCACATGCGCAGGCGAGCGATCGCGGCCTCGTCGGCGGCGACGCGCTCGACCTCGGCCACGATGTCGCCCGCACCCTCCACGGTCAGCCATTCGCAGTCGGACAGGTAGCCGGTCGTGTCGAGGGCGGCCCTGTCGTCGACGGGACGTGTGATCAGCAGCGGCTTGCCCGCCGCCAGCCGGTCGTACACCATGGCGGAGATGTCCACGATTGCGACATCCGCCGCCGCGAGCTGCCAACCGAGCTCGGGGCCGTCGTCGTACACGTGCTGCGCCGCAGGGTCGGCCGTGTTCGCCGCCGCGATGGCGGAGAGGATCCGGCGGTGGGCGGCGCCGTAGGCCTCGTCGACCACGCCGCTGCGCGGATGCGGGCGGTAGATCACGCGGTGTCGCCCGGTCGCGAGCAATGCGGCGACCAGCTTCTCGCCGTGCGAGGCGATCGAGCCGTAGTGTGCGCTCGGGCGATCGCCCTCCCACGTCGGGGCGTACAGCACCACCGTGCGCTCGTCCGGCGTGTACGGCAGCGTGCCCGAGTAGTGGTCGGCCTGCGGACGGCCGATCTCGATCGTGCGGCGGTCGACGTCGTAGTCCCACAGTGTGCGGGAGAGGCGGTCTCGGGCGGCCTGCCCTGCCACGAAGGCGTAGTCGTACGCTTTGTACTGATTCGTGGTCATGTACATCTTGTCGGACTCGCCGTGGTTGATGAAGACGTGCCAGCGGCGCCCGTACCGGAACATCTGGAAGTTGCGGGTGTTCTGGTTGACGTACAGGACGATGCGGATGTCCTGCGTCGCGATGAAGCGCTCCAGGTCCCTGACCTTCGGCACGAACGCCACGGGCGGCGCGTCCTCGTCGAGCAGCTTCTCCGCACCGGTCGCCTGGCGCGCCAGCACGACGACGGGCCAGCGCTTCGACAGCTCGGCCAGGGGCCGGTACCACTGACGCATCTGGTACATGTTGACCTCGCCGTCGGCGAAGTACACCGCGATCTGGAAGTGCTCGGGCGGCGCCGGGTCGCGCTCGGCGAGACGCTTGCGGACGTGCTGCACGGACGAGCGGGAGGCGAGTGCCCGCCTCAGCAGACGGTAGGCCTTCTTCGCATCAGACAGAGCACCCATCCCTCCAGGATAGTTCGTCTCCGCGGTCGTCCCCGGGCGGGCGGCCTGCTGGTGGAGAGTCGCCTCAGCGAAGCGCGGACCGCTCCGTGACATGATCGACGTGTGCCAGCAGACGGAACCGCCGCCCCCACGACCGGGGTCTCCTTCGTGATGCCAGTGCTCAACGAACGCGCCTACCTCGAACACGCCGTCGCCTCGGTGCTCGCGCAGGACGTGGGCGCGCCGACCGAGCTGGTCCTGGCCCTCGGCCCGTCGACCGACGGCACCACCGAGCTCGCGCAGCGCCTCGCCGCCGCCGACGAGCGCATCCGCCTGGTGGACAACCCGGCCGCGCACATCCCGGTCGGACTCAACGCCGCCATCCGCGCCAGCCGCTTCCCGACGATCGTGCGCGTGGATGCGCACTCCGAGCTCGCCCCGGGCTACGCAGCGCGGGCGCTGCAGACCCTCGCTCGCACCGGAGCGGCCAACGTGGGCGGTGTCATGCACGCGGAGGGCCGCAGCCCGTTCCAGAAGGCGGTCGCCCGGCTCTACAACTCCCCCGTCGGACTCGGCGGCGGCGCCTACCACAGCGGACGCACCGAAGGTGAGGCCGAATCGGCCTACCTCGGTGTGATGCGCAGGCACGTGCTCGAGGAGGTCGGCCTGTTCGACGAGTCCATCCGCCGCGGCGAGGACTGGGAGCTCAACCTGCGCATCCGCCAGGCGGGTCACCGCGTGTGGTTCGACCCGGAGCTCTCCGTCACCTACTGGCCCCGCGAGAGCTGGGTGCGCCTGGCACGGCAGTTCCGGGCCACGGGCGCCTGGCGCGGCGAGCTCGTGCGACGCTACGGCCGCAGCAACGGCATCCGCTACTTCGCACCGCCCGCCCTGGTGCTGCTCGTGGTGCTCGCCGTGCTCCTGGCCGCGCTGCGGGTGACCGGGGTGCTGTCCGGCCCCGCGTCGCTCGTGCTGTCGCTGCTCGTGTACCTGCCGCTCGCGCTCTACGCGCTGCTCGTGGTCGGAGTCGCCCTGACGCCTGGCGGCGGCGATCTGCGCCAGCGGCTGTGGACCCTCGCGGTGCTGCCCACCATGCACCTCTCCTGGGGGCTCGGCTTCCTGGGCGGCGTGCTGCGCGGCGCGCGGGACACGGTCGACGCGTCCCGGCTGGGCACGCGCAACACGCCGCTGCCCTGAGCGGAGCGCCTCAGGGGGTCACGAACCCCAGGTCGAGGATCCGGTCGACGACCCGTCGGGCGGCATGCCCGTCGTCGCGCGTGTTGAACTGCCGGCGCCAGGCGGCGTAGCGCTCGGCGTAGGCCGCCTCATGGTCGTCGCCGCGCAGCGCCGCGACCAGCTCGTCCTGCGTGCGCACCAGAGGTCCCGGCGCCCGCTCGGCGAGATCGAAGTAGAAGCCGCGCAGCTGTCCTCGATAGTGGTCGAGGTCCGGAACGAGGAAGTACATCGGCTTCCCTGTCACGCTGAAGTCGAACATCACCGAGGAGTAGTCGGTGATCAGGGCGTCCGCGGCGAGCAGCAGCTGTGCGGTCTCCGGGTAGCCCGTGACGTCGATGACCCGCGCGCCTGCCCTGTCGCTGCCCCGCTCCAGGGTGCGCGAGTGCCCTCGCACCAGCACCACGGCGTCGGTCTGACGCGCCAGCAGCTCCGGATCGACGAAGTCGACCATCTCGACCCGGTCGTCGCGCCACGTCGGGGCGTACAGCAGCACGCGCTCCTCGGGGCCGATGCCGAGCGCCGCCCGCACGGCGGCCGGGTCGCCGGTGTGCAGCGCGTCGTTCCGCGGATACCCCTCGACCCAGATGGGCCGCCCGAAGAACGCGTACGCCTTGCGGAGGATGCGCTCCGAGTAGGTGTTCTGCGCGAGCAACACGTCCCAGCGCCGCGACTCCTTGACGACGGCTGCCATGCGCCGCGGGTCGAAGCCGGGGCGGTGCAGTGCGAGACGCTTGAGCGGCGTGCCGTGCCACGTCTGCAGGACCTTCTGTCCCGGCTTGCGCGCGAACCTCCGCCGCAGCCAGTCGTTCACCACGAGCAGCCGCGCCGCGCCCCGTGCGCGCCACCACTCCGGGCTGCCCTCGACCACGGCGACCGCCCCGTCCGGGACCTCCACTGAGAGGTCGACGACACTCCAGTAGCGCGTGACCTGCGGGGCCCGCGCCGCGAGCTCCCGATCGATCGCGCGCGGGTTGCAGCCGACGCTGCGGCCGTAGAAGCTCTCGAAGAACACGGCGTTCTCGGTGCCGCCGGCCTGCGCCACGTAGCGCTCCTCCAGCGTCGAGCGTCCCTCCACGGTGTCGTACACCGGGTCGATCGGCGCTGCGATGCGGACGGCATCGTCCTGCACGGCGATCCGCAGTCCGCGCAGCACGGTGGGAGGGACGCGCAGCCCATCCAGCTCTGCTCCCTCGACGTGCAGCCGGTACTCCCCGGAGGGCAGCGGAAGCGCCGGGCCTCCCCATCGTGCGGCCTGCAGCGGGAAGGTCGCCTTCCACGTCTTGCCCCCGCCGGTGACGCGCCCGGTCACCCGCGCCCGCGGGCCCGTGAGCTCCGCCGTCTCCGGTCGCTGACCGGTCCCTGCGATGACCAGCGCCTCCGCCGCGTCGTCGATGCGGACCGTCGTCATGCTGCTCCCTTCGGTGCGGGGACCCCCCGCGAGCGGATCGCCTGGTACACGCGACGGGTGTTCTCCCCGTCGCGGAACGCATGCATCTCCGCGCTGAGCGTAGCGGAACGCGCAGACGCCGCGTCGAATGCGGCGCTGTCGCCGAGCAGCGCGTCCAGCTGCGCGAGCAGCTGCGTCCAGTCGGCGGCGGCTCCGGCGGCAGCCACGTCCCGATACCGGCCGTAGAAGCCGCGGGTCCTCGCGTAGTCCTCGGCGTCCGGAGCGAGGAACAGCACCGGCATCGCGAGCAGTCCCACGTCGTAGGCCAGCGACGAGTAGTCGGTCACGAGCACGTCGACCGCGGCCAGTGCGGGTGTGACGTCGGCCAGCACGGTGCTCGGGAGCATCCGCACGCGTGTGCTCGGCAGGGGCGGCGTGTACGACCCCGCCCCCAGCGGGTGCGACCGCACCAGCAGCACCGCATCGCGCTCCTCGAGCACACGGATGATGTCGATCCACTCGCGCGCGGCGGGCACGGACGGGTCGGCGGCCCCGTCGCGCCAGGTCGGCGCGTACAGCACGATGCGCGCGTCGGCGGGGAGGTGCCCCGCGGCCGCCGTGAGGATCGACCGGGCCGCCGTGCGCCGCTGCGCGACCGATCCGGCTGACAGCACGTCCACGCGCGGCTCGCCCGTCACCACGACCCGGTCGCCGCCGAGTCCGAACGCGGACTCGAGGCGACCGCGGGCGCGGTCCGAGGCGGCGGGGAGCACGCGGATGCGCTGCGCCGCGGCCCGGTACAGCACGCCGACGAGACGGCGCAGCAGCGGGGCTCCCGGGACAGCCGGCACCTGTGTGGTCGCCGGGGAGTCGAGACCGATGCGCTTGAGCGGGATCCCGTGCCAGAGCTGCACCACGAACGCGCCTCCGTTGCCGTACCGGTTCACGTCGCCCAGCCCGTGCGTCACCACGAGGACCCCGGCCCGCGCGGTGGCCCACCAGCCGCGCAGGCCCGATTTGGGCAGGGTGCGGATGCCGAGAGCGGCTGCGTCGCGGGCCTCTCGGTCGTTCGCGGTAAGCCAGAGCGTCTGGTGACCCTCCGCCGCGGCATGACGCTGCAGCGCGAGGGCGCCGTCGCCGATGCCGGCGCCGCAGCCGAAGACCCAGCGCTGGCCGCGCGGCACGAGAAGCGTGCCGAGGCGTCCGAGGGCGTACAGCGGGATGCGGGCGAGCTTGGCCGCGTTGCCGGTGCCGAAAG
>NZ_JALXPE010000100.1 GCF_025143365.1 Microbacterium sp. p3-SID336
CCTCCATGGTGTGCGCGGAACGCTCGCGACGGCGGGCCGCCAGCCAGAGGCCAGCCAGGAGCAGCCCGAGACCCGCGATGCCACCGGCGATCCAGGGCTGCCCACCCGTGGTCGCAAGACCGGGAGGAACGACGATCGTCCGCGTCGAGCAGTCGGGATCCGTCGAGCCGACCGGGCAGTTCGCACCCGAGTCGTCCGGCGTCACCACGACGTTGTCGACTGTGCCGACATTCGACATGGTCACCGTGTAGGTGATGACCTTGACCCCTCCCACTCCGAGTTCGCCGGCCCAGCTCAGGATCGGCTTGGTGTACTGGGCGCCGTTGGTGGCGTCGCCGTTGTACGTGCCGATCCGCAGCGCAGAGCTGAGGTCGTCGGTGAAGGAGGCCGGACGCTCTGTGGTGTACGGAACCTGACCGGTGTTGGTGACCGTCACGGTGAAGGTCACCCGCTCACCGAGCTGAGCCTGCGTCGTGGACACCGACTTGAGGACCTCGTAGCTCGCCACCGGAGTTTCCGTCTCGCAGCCGTCGGCCTCGGCGCAGTCGCCACCGGGAGCATCCGCCACCACCGCATTGCGAAGGAAGTGATCGCCCGTCGCCGGCTGATTCACCGTCACCGAGTACGTGACCTCGACCGATGCGCCGACCGGCAGCTCGCCGGACCAGGAGAGCGTGTCGCCGGACACGGTCGCCCGTTCCGTCGCGTCGTCGTTGTACTTCGCATCGTCGAACACGCCGGACAGATCGTCCGTGAACGTCGCGGGGACGTCCGCGGTGTAGGCCACCTGACCGGTGTTGGTGAGCGTGACGGTGTACGTCACGACGCCACCGAGCGTGGTGTCCTGCACATCCGCGGACTTGGCCGCCGTGTACGCCTGGATTGGCGTATCGGTGATGCACTCGTCATCGACGCAGTCGCCTCCCGGGGCCGCCGGGGCGACCACGTTGCGGAGGTTGAAGTCGCCGACGACGGGGTCGTCGACGGTCACCGAGTAGGTCACCTCGACGGTCGCGCCGACGGGCAGCGCGCCCGACCAGGTGAGGGTCGAGCCATCGACCTCGGCTCCTGCAGACGCGTCGTCGTTGTACGCAGCGTCGTCCAGCACCCGCGACAGGTCGTCGGAGAAGGAGGCCGGCTCGGCATCCGTGTACGCGACCTGCCCGGTGTTCGTGACCGTCACGGTGTAGGTCACCGTGTCGCCCGCGACCGCACTGGTCTTGTCCACCGACTTCGCAACCGTGAAGGAGCCGCTCGGAACGTTGGCGCTACACGCGGGATCGGTGGAGCCGACCTCGCAGTTCCCGCCCTCGTCCGGAGGCGTCACCACGGTGTTGCCGAGGTTGCTGTCGCCCGTCACCGGGTCGTTCACCGTCACCGAGTACGTCACGGTGACATTGGCGCCGACGGCCAGAGGTCCGCTCCAGCTGAGCACAGGCTCGGCGTAGGAGACGCCCGCTCCCGTGGAGCTCAGCGCGTCACCGTTGTAGGCGGCGTCGTCGAGCACCTCGGTGAGGTCGTCGGTGAACGACGCCGGCATGGCGTCGGTGTACGCGACCTGACCCGTGTTGGTCATCGTGATCGTGTACGCGACCACTCCGCCCGGCAGCACCTCCGTCGACTCCGTGCTCTTGACGACACGGAGCGAACCCACAGGAGTCTGCGTCTCGCAGATATCGGCGCACGACCCACCCGGTTCGGTGGGAGTGACGACGTTCTGCAGGAGGAAGTCTCCCGTCACAGGGTCGTCGATGGTGACCGAGTAGGTGACCGTCGCCGACTCGCCGGCCGGCAGTGCACCGGACCAGGTGAGGGTGGTACCCGCGACCGAGCCGCCGGTGGAGACGTCGTCGTTGTAGACGGCGTCATCCAGCACGCCGGACAGGTCGTCCGTGAAGCCCGCGGGCTGCGCGTCGGTGTAGTCCACCTCTCCCGTGTTCGTGACCGTCACGGTGTACGTGACCGTGTCACCCGGCATCGCCGAGGTGGCACTGGCCTGCTTGGACACCGTGTACGAGGCGACCGGAGTCACGGTCCCGCACTCCGCGTCCGTGACACAGGACCCGCTGGGATCGGTCGGGACGACCGTATTGAGCAGGTTCTGGTCCCCGGTGATGGGGTCGTTGACGGTGACGGAGTACGTGACCTCTGCGGTCTCCCCCACGGCGAGCGCTCCGGACCAGGCGAGCGTGGTGCCCGTCACGCTTCCGCCCATCGACACGTCGCCGTTGTAGGTGGCGTCGTCGAGGACGTTCGTGAGGTCGTCGGTGAAGCCCGCGGGCGCGTCGGCCGTGTAGGCCGCTTCACCCGTGTTGACGACCGTGACCGTGTAGGTCACGACATCGCCCGGCATCGCCGTCTCCCTGTCCGCCGTCTTCGCGACCGTGTACGAGGCGACAGGTGTGTCGACCGTGCAGTCCTCACCAGGGGCGCACTCGCCGTCCGGCGCAGTCGGGACGACCGCGTTCGTCAGCATGTGATCACCCTGGTCCGGGTCGGAGACCGTCACCGAGTAGGTGACGGTCGCCGTGCCGCCGACCGCGAGCGCACCGGCCCAGGTCAACGTGTCTCCGCTGACGCTGCCGCCGGCGGAGACATCCCCGTTGTAGACGGCGTCATCGGCCACGTCCGACAGGTCGTCCGTGAACGATGCCGGGTTCGCGTCCGTGAACGCCACCTGGCCGGTGTTGATCACCGTGACGGTGTACGTGACGACGTCGCCGGGAGCGGCGACGGCGACATCCGCCGTCTTGGACACGGTGTACGCCTGGATGGGCGTCGTCGTGCACTGCTCCGTGGTCGGATCGCACACGTCGTCCGGCGTCTCTCCGGGAGAGACCAGGAAGTTGTCCGCGCTGTTGTTGCCACGATCGGACGGAGCCTTCACCGTCACCGTGTACGTGACCGTCGCCGTCGCACCCACCGCCAGGTCGCCGCGGATCTCGAGGATGCCGTCGGTCGGCCCGTCGAGCGTCACGGATGCCGTGTCGGACTCCGGGGCTCCGGTAAGGTCGGCGTCGTCCAATACATCGACGAGGTTGTCGTCGCGCATCACATCGGCCGGTGTCGCTCCGGTGTTGGTGATCGTGATGGTGTACGTCAGCTCGGTGCCTTCGACCGCGGGGGTCTCCGAGGCGGAGACCGACTTGGTGTAGGTCACACTCGTGATCGGCGTCGACGTGCAGTCCGGGTAGGACGCATCCGCGGGATCGCACACCCCGTCTCCCGGCGGGGTCTCCCCCGGCGCGAGTAGGAAGTTCGTCGCCACGCTGTCACCACGCTGGCCGTCCGGCAGCACCGTCACCGTGTAGGTCACGGTGTACCGCGCTCCGACCGGAACGGTGCCGGTGATCGAGGTCTGCGCTCCGTTCCGCACGGCCGTGAGGCCGTCCACCGATGCCGGCTCCGTCGTCACGACCGCGTCGTCCAGGACTCCCGTGAGGTCGTCGATGGCGTCGACCGTGGCGGGCGCGAACCCGTCGTTGTCGAAGTGCAACGTGTACGTGATGGTCGATCCGGCGACCGTGGGAGTGCTCGACGGCACAGCAGACTTCCACTGCTGCAGCCCCGCACCCGGGATGATCACCTCGTCGCAGGTCGGCGCGCCGGGAAGGATATCCTCCTCCGGCACACAGGCCTGGTTGCGCAGCTGGTTGTCGCCGTCACCCGTGTAGGTGACGGTGTACGTGATCGTCGCCGACGCGCCAGCGGCGAGCGGGCCCTCCCACGACAGCGTGTCGCCGTTACGTGTCACCGTTCCGACATCTGCACTGAGCGACGCGTCGTCGAACGTCGCATCATCCAGCACCTCCGTGAGGTCGTCCGTCGCGGTCGCGGGAGCCGTCGCCGTGTACGCACCGGGACCCTCGTTGGTGACGACGACGGTGTAGGCGACCTGTGCGCCGACGGCCGGGAGATCCGTCCGATCGGCGTACTTGTCGATCACGAGCCGCGGCAGCGGCACGGTGACCTCGGCACACGGCTCGCCCGTCACCGGGTCTGCGCCGCCCACGGGCGGGTCGCAGGCCGGAGGCACGGGGTTCGACGGGTCGTTGGGCACCCACGCGACGTTCCTCGCGGTGCCGTCGCCCCCTGCAGTCAGGGTGACCGAGTAGGTGAGGGTGACCGATGCGCCTGCGGCGAGCGGACCGCTCCACGACAGGAGCGGTGAGGCGTAGGCGGGAGATCCGCCGACGCTCGACACCGCGTCCGCGTTGTAGGTCGCGTCGTCGAGCACACTAGACAGATCATCCAGGATCACCGCCGGATTGGCGGCCGTGTAGTCCTGGTTGCCGGTGTTCGTGGCCGTGACCGTGTACTGCACGACGTCTCCCTGGCGGGAGTCGACCGTCGCGTCAGAGGTCTTGGTCAGCTCGAGCTCGGGCTCCGAGAAGAACTCGACGCTCGCGCACGCGGGCAGGTCCAGACCGACGACAGCGATGATGTTCTCGGCGCAGTTGGTGTACGTCTTGGGCGACGGCTCGTTCGGAGCGGGCGTGTCGGACGTCACGTTCACCGTGATGGTGCAGGACACCTCGCCCTGCGCCAACTGACCGTTGGCGACGGAGATGGACCCTGCACCAGCCACCGCGGTCGTGGTGGCGTTACACGTTCCCCCGACGGATGCGGGGTCATCGATCACGAGACCGGCAGGAAGGGCATCGGTGAACGACCAGCCGGCCTTCGCCGCGAGCTCCGAGGTGTTCGTGACGGTGAACGTCAGTGTGGACGTCCCACCGACCGGCACACTCGTCGGTGAGAACGACTTGTCCAGCTGCGGCGTGGCGTCAAGAATGCGCAGCGCGTCAAACGCGCCGTCATTGCCGAAATTCGTCCCGTTCGCATTGCGCAGCGTGATTCCGATGCTCCCACCGCTGAACAGGACAGCAGCATCAGACGTCGAGGTGGTCGCGTAGGCGGGCACGGTCACGCCGGGATTCCCTGCCATGGGGACATCGATCTCGCCGCCACCCTGACATGCGTTGATCGGCCCACCAACCGGGACCTCGGTTCCGTCTGCTTCGACGATACCGAACTGATGCAAGGGCGGAGAGTTGGTTCCGAAGTCGCAGTTCACGGCAGCGGAGTTCACGCTGAAGGTGAGGAACCTCCCATTCGCGTTCGGCAGCGGGATAGGAGTCTCCGTCTTGAGTTGAAGGAGATTCGGCCCGGGCGCTTGTCCATGCGTATACGCAGCGACCGAATGGTTGAGCTCCGGATTCGACGCGCCGACCAGTGCGCCGAGCGCCCAGGACAGGTTGCGCAGACTGGCGTACGCGTAATCACGGTTCGGCTGAGGGTAGACGATCGGGTCCGCCGGCTCGCAGTTGTTGACCACGGGACCGAACTGCGCAGATGCCGGCGCTGTATAGCGGATGATGATGCCATTGCAGTTCTGGAGCCACGCCTGATCTGCCGTGTACGTCACGCCATCGGCGTTCATGTAGTCGGTGAGCAGAATCGGTGTGTCGCCGACGTTGTTCTCGAATCCCTCCTCGTACAACACAACCGGATCCGAGGGGATGCCCGGCTGGCCCGCGACGAGTGGGGCGATGCCCACCCCCGCCGCGGCGGCGGCGTCTGCATCGGGGTACAGCACACCCCCGACACCGAACATCCCAGCGATGAGAGCGACCGCTGTGGTCGCGCTTCCCCATCGCAATTTTCGAGTAGTGAACACCCTTCTGTTCCTTCCCAGGCAATCGTGCCGGAGGCGTCCGTGGCGTCGACGAGTGTCCCGGAGGATCCCGTCGTGCCACGAGGCTGCACGTCGAGCCCCTTCAAGCTCGACGACAACCCACACTGAACGCCCTTCTCGTTCACCCCGCCTACGACCCGAAGGTCGTACAGAAACACCGTCGCGGCGCGCCCTCCCAGGTGACGCCACGATGGCTATCAGCCTATGCACAGACACGGCATCGAGCCTGTCCCCGGACTCCCCAGGATCGCCTCGAATTCGATCACGAGAGCACTGCCGCCCGCCGTATTCCTACCGAACCTGTGTCCGTGAGTACCAGGTTGCCCGATCCCGAGCGATCAGCGCGCTCGTCACTCAGTGTCTGGAGATAACGCATCGTCGCCCGCCCGCGCGCGTCGTTCATCCCCATGACCGTCACCAGTGCATGCGGCGTCGACGCCAGCAGGAGAACCTGGCACTGCACAGGGATCACTCCGATGTCACACGACTCGAGGCTGGTCTGGAACGGCCCGGGGCGCCGCACGTCATGTCTGTCCCATGCGGCACGCAGCGCCGGCGACCCGAGTGTGAGGGAATCGACGACGTCGTCGCGACGGGGGTCCCGGTCCGTGCCGAGGAACCGCAGAACCGCCAGCATCTCGGCGACGACGCGCTCACGTTCGGCGGGCTCCTCGGTGCGGCGAGCGATCTCGTGGATCAGGTTCACGGGGTGCGCGGCCACCCCCGGCAGGATCGTCTCGCCCAGAGCGTTGGCGTCCACCACGTCGAAGTTCAGGTCGACGAGCAGGGCTCCGACATCGCGGAGACAGTGCACGAGGTTGATCGTTGCAGGATCCGGGTCCTCGGCGCGGAGGGCGGCAGGAGGCATCTCCCCCTGAAAGGCCAGCACGCGCAGATGGTAGGCGGCGTCGGCATCGAGTCGCAGCGCCTTCGACAACCCAGCCAGCACCTGCTCAGACGGTTGACGGGAGCGTCCCTGCTCGAGTCGCAGGTAGTACTCAGCGCTGATCCCGGCGAGCCGGGCCACCTCCTCGCGGCGCAGCCCTTCGACCCGCCGCGTCGGCTCGCGCACCAGACCGACATCCTCCGGACTGATAACGGCGCGCCGCGCACGCAGGTACGCACCGAACAGCGAGGTCGTCCGACCCATGGAGAAGCCCCCTCGAATGGCCCGCCCATGTCGTGCTGCTCGCACCACGGAGGGCGAGCGGAATCATCGTAGACCGCCGATCGGCATTCTGCGTACAGGGCGGCTGAACCACCAGGGTGAAAGCCCGCCTGCGGCTCCGGCACACGAGAAGAGGCGCCCCCCCCCCGCGCGGGGGGGGGGGGCGGGGGTCGCGCTCGGGGAGGCGGGGGGGCTGCCCCGCCCC
>NZ_JALXPE010000101.1 GCF_025143365.1 Microbacterium sp. p3-SID336
CCCCCCCCCGCGCCTGTTTTCCCGCCCCCTCAGGAGTGACCATGCAGGACTCGCTGCGGATCACCGCCAGCACCGTCGACCCAGGACTGCTCGCGCTGCCCTGGTCCACCAGCCTCGCCAAGTGGCCGTCCGAGCACATCGTGTCGCTGCCGAAGGGTCTCTCCCGCCACCTGGTGCGCTTCGCCGACCTGTCCGGGCGCGTCGTCGCGGTGAAGGAGACCACGGCCGCGATGGCGCAGCGTGAATACGACATGCTGGGCAACCTCGCCCGCCTCGACGTGCCCTGCGTGGCGCGCGTGGCCGTCATCGCCGGTCGCACGGACTCCGCGGGCGCGCCGCTCCCCGCCGCCCTCGTGACCTCGCACCTGCGGTTCTCGATGCCCTACCGCGCCCTGTTCACGCGCGTCCTTCGTCCGGACACGGCCACCCGTCTGGTGGATGCGCTGGCACTGCTCCTCGTCCGGCTGCACAACGTGGGCTTCTACTGGGGCGACGTGTCGTTGTCGAACACCCTGTTCCGCCGCGACGCCGGCGCGTTCGCCGCGTACCTGGTCGATGCGGAGACCGGAGAACTCCACGAGGAGGGCCTCACGGACGGCCAGCGCGCGTACGACCTGGATCTCGCCCGCACGAACATCGCCGGCGAGATCATGGACCTCGCGGCGGGCGGCCGCCTGGAGCACGGGGTCGACGCGGTCGCCATCGCGGACGGCATCGTGTCCTCGTACCGGTCTCTGTGGGCGGAGCTCACCGCACAGGAGTCGTTCTCCGCGGCGGAGACCTGGCGCATCACCGAACGGGTGGAGCGGCTCAACGCGCTGGGCTTCGACATCGACGAGATGTCCATGTCCACCACGGCCGACGGGACGGTGGTGGAGATCCAGCCCAAGGTCGTGGACGCGGGGCACCATCAGCGCCGCCTCATCCGTCTGACCGGGCTCGATGTGGAGGAGAACCAGGCCAGACGGCTGCTGAACGACCTCGACGAGTTCCGGGCACGGTCGACCAAGCAGTGGGCGGACGAGGAGATGTACGCGCACGAGTGGCTGACGCGCGTGTTCGAGCCCGTGGTCCGCGCGATCCCCTACGACCTGCGCGCCAAGCTCGAACCCGCGGAGGTGTTCCACCAGGTCCTGGAGCACCGGTGGTACCTGTCGCAGGCGCAGGGGCGCTCGGTGGCCCTGGCGGAAGTGCTCACGAGTTACATCAACGACGTGCTGCGGCACCGGCGCGATGAGGCCACCATCATGGGCCCGCCCACGGAGACCATGAGCCTCCCCGTGATCACGGGCACGCTCTCCCTCGCGGAGGACGAGGACGAGGTCGACTGGCGCGACCTCGTCTGACCGCCCTCAGTACCCGACGGTGAAGCGCTCGCGGTGGTGGTTGCCCTGCTCGATCTCGTCGACCACGGCCACCGCGAAGTCGGCGCCCGAGATGTATGACTTCCCCTCGGCATCACGCACGAGCACGTCCCCGCCGTCGCGGTAGGTGCCCGTCCGCTCGCCCTCGGCCCACGGACCGAACACCTCGGCCGGATGCACGAAGAACCAGTCCAGACCCGGGTCCGAGTCCTGCAGCAGTGCAAGCGAGTCGATGCCGACCTGGGCCTCGTGCTTGTACTCCTCGGGGAAGTCCTGGTCGAACAGCCGCGGACCGCCGGGGGCGACGAGGCTGCCCCCGGCTCCGCCGACCACACCGAGCCGGGTCTCCGTCCCGGCGAGCAGGTCGATGACGCCGGAGAGGGCATCGAGCACGCGCTCTTCCATGTCCCCGCGCGGAGAGAGCGCCGAGACGACCGCATCCGCGCCCGCGAGCGCCTCCGCGATCGACGCGGGGTCCAGCGCGGAACCCTGCACGTACGCCGCGCCGGCGACCGGATCGGCGGGCGCGGACCGCGAGATCGCCACCACGGCGTGATCGCGACTCACTGCCTCCGCCACGATGTGCCGTCCGGCGTAGCCGGTTCCTCCGAGGACGATGATGCGTGCCATGCTCTGCCTTTCCTTGCGGTCAGCCCGCGGCGCGGACGGTCGCCACCTGATAGAGGGCGACGGAAGCGGCGATCCCGGCGTTGAGCGACTCGGTCGCCGCCGAGATCGGGATGGAGACGATCTGATCGCAGGTCTCGGTGACCAGGCGCGACAGCCCCTTGCCCTCCGAGCCGACGACGATCACGACCGGCCGATCGGCCAGCTGCAGCTCGGGCAGCGACACGTCTCCGTCGCCGTCGAGCCCGAGGACGAAGACGCCCTGCTTCTTGAACTCCTTGAGCTGCGTGGTGAGGTTGGTCGCGAGGGCGACGGGGACCCGGGCGGCGGCGCCGGCGCTCGTCTTCCAGGCCGCCGAGTTCACTCCCGCGGAGCGTCGCTGCGGGAGGATGATGCCGTGTCCGCCGAAGGCCCCCGTCGAACGGATGATCGCGCCGAGGTTCCGCGGGTCCGTCACACCGTCGAGGGCCACGAACAGCGGGGTCTCGCCCCGGTCGATGACCTCCTCCAGCAGATCCTGCGGGTGGGCGTACACGTACGGCGGCACCTTGAGCGCGACGCCCTGGTGCACGCCGTCGAAGCCGGCCATGCGGTCGAGCTCCTGACGTGTCACCTCTAACACCGGGATGTCGCGATGCGTCGCGATGGACAGCATCTCCTTGACGCGGTCGTCCATCTCGACGCGCTGGGCGATGTACATCGCCGTCGCGGGGATCTTCGCCCGCAGCGCCTCCAGCACCGAGTTGCGCCCGGTGACCGTCTCGGTGTCGGTCGTGTTGTCCTTCGACCGGGCCGTGCGGTTGGGGTTGCCACCCGATGCGGGTCGCCCTGCGGGCTTTCCCTTCCCGCCGGCAGCCGCATAGCGCTCGGCCGCGGCCTTGCGCTTTCCGGCCGGGTGCCACGCGCGGTCTTCCGCCTTCGGCGTGGGACCGCGGCCCTCCAGCGCCTTGCGCCCGAGACCTCCCGTGCCCTTCGTGGGGCCCTTCTTCTTGCCCTTGCTCGCGCCGGGGCGCCCTGGCTTAACCATCGATACTCCAATGAGTTCCGGCCGGAGTGTCCTCCAGCGTGATTCCTGCGGAGGCGATCGCGTCACGGATGCGATCGGCCGCCGCCCAGTCCTTGTCCTCCCGCGCCTGCGCCCGCTGGGCGATCAGCATCGGGACGAGTGCGTCGAGAGCGGCCCTCGACGCCGCGTCCGCCGACTGCCACTCCGGCGACAGCGGATTGATCCCGAGCACGTTCGTCATGCCGATGACCTCGGAGACGGCACGTTCCAGCTCGACGCTCGGGTCGCCTGACCAATCGTAGGCGCTGTTGCCCGCTCTGATGGTCTCGTGCAGCACGCCGAGCGCGCGCGGCACCCCCAGGTCGTCGTCCATCGCGGCGACGAAGTCGTCCGGAAGGGAGGGAGGGATCCCCGGGTCGACCAGTCGGGTCATGGTCGTGAGGAAGCTCTTGATGCGCCCGAGCGCCGCCTCGGCCTCCGTCCACGACGACTCGGACAGGTCGAGGCTCGACCGGTAGTGCGCGGCGGCGAGCGCATAGCGGACGACGAGAGGATCGTGCTGCGCGAGGACGTCGCGCGCGAGCGTGAAGTTGCCCAGCGACTTCGACATCTTCTGACCGTCGACCGTCACGAGGCCGTTGTGCACCCAGTACCGCGCGAAGCCGTCGCCGGCGGCCGTGGACTGAGCGAGCTCGTTCTCGTGATGCGGGAAGCGCAGGTCGAGGCCGCCCCCATGGATGTCGAACTCCGCGCCGAGGTACCGCTTCGACATCGCCGAGCACTCGATGTGCCAGCCGGGTCGCCCCGGCCCCCACGGCGACGCCCACGTGGCGTCGGCAGGCTCGTCCGTCTTGGCGCCCTTCCACAGCGCGAAGTCCTGCGGAGCGCGCTTGCCTCGGGGGTCGGCCTCCTCCGCCGCCTCCATCGCATCCACCGACTGATGGGTGAGCGCGCCATAGGAGGCCCACGACCGCACGTCGAAGTACACGTCGCCGGAACCGTCGGGCGCGGGATAGGCGTGGCCGCGCTCGATCAGCAGCGCGATGAGCTCCTGCATCTGCGGCACCGAGGCCGTGGCCCGGGGCTCGTACGTCGGCGGAAGGACGCCCACGCCGGCGTAGGCGGCGGTGAACTCCTGCTCCATGCGGTAGGCGAGCGCCCACCACGGCTCCGCGGCGGTGGAGTTCGCGAGCACCTTGTCGTCGATGTCCGTGACGTTGCGCACGAAGGTGACCCGGTCGTACGTGTGCTCCAACCAGCGCCGCAGCAGGTCGAAGCTGAGAGCCGCCCTGACATGGCCGATGTGCGGACCGGACTGCACCGTGGGGCCGCACACGTACATCGTGATGTTCTCGGGATCGAGAGGCACGAAGTCGCGCAGCTGCTGTGCGCGGGTGTCGTAGAGGCGGAGAGTCACCGCTCAAGCCTACTCGGCGGCCGCTGGGCACTCCCGCCCGTGACGGGATGCCCGATCGCGGATCAGCGGGTCGCGGCGGAGACCGGCACCACGAGCGCGACCGCCATGACGGAGACGCCCTCCCCGCGCCCGGGGAAGCCGAGGGCGTCGGTCGTCGTGGCGGTCACCGAGACCGCCGCTCCGCCGAGTGCTGCGGACAGCGCTGCCTCCGCCTCCGCACGGCGCGCGCTGAACCGGGGACGATTCGCCTGGAACTGCACCGACACGTTCCCGATCGCGAAACCGGCCTCGGCGAGGAGCTCCCGCGTGCGCGACAGGAACACGTCCGCGTGAGCGCCGGCGTACTCGGGATGCGCGGTGCCGAAGTGCTCCCCGATGTCGCCGATGCCCGCTGCGCCGAGAAGCGCGTCGACGATCGCATGGGCCACCGCGTCCCCGTCCGAGTGTCCGGAGAGCGGCGGCTCCCCCGGCCAGGAGAGCCCGGCGAGGCGAAGGTCGCCTTCACCGCCGAAGGCGTGGACGTCGGTGCCGATCCCCACGCGCGGCAGCGACGGGAAGGCCGACAGCCGGGGCGCCGGACGTGGCGGCGCCGGAGCTTTCGCCGTCGACTCTCGCAGCAGCCGTGCCCGCTCCAGGTCGGCCGGAGTCGTGATCTTGAACGAGAGCTCGGCACCCGGCACGAGGCGCACGCGGTGTCCTGCGGCAGCGAACAGCGCCGCGTCATCGGTGTACTCCTCACCCTCGCCCGCGGCCCTGGCGTACGCCGCCTCCAGCAGCAGGCGCGGGAAACCCTGCGGCGTCTGCGCCGCGGCGAGTTCGGAACGGTCGACGGCGCCGACGACCAGCCCGTCCTCCACGCGCTTGAGCGTGTCGACGACGGGCATCGTGGGCAGCGCGGCGGATTCCGGGGTGACGGCCGCGGCGACGGCATCGATGACGGCCGCGGGTGTCAGGGCTCGTGCGGCATCGTGCACCAGCACCGTCGTCACGTCGCCCCACAGCGCGGCGAGCCCCGCGGCGACCGACTCCTGCCTGGTCGCGCCGCCTGTGACCACGCGGCCGAGATCAGCCCGCTCCCCCGCGGCGGCGCGCAGCTCGGTCTCGGCATCGCCTTCGTACCCGGCCGGGGCGACCACGATCACCTGCATGGGCGCTGCGGCGAAGACGCCGTCGAGCGCGTGCCGGAGGACAGTGTGCTCGTCGATGCCGACGAAGGCCTTGGGTGCGCCGGCCTCCAGGCGAGTGCCGGAACCGGCGGCGACGACGATGATCGCGGTGTGCGGGACGGGAAGCAGGCTCACAGCTTCACGTTACCGGCGAACGCGACGAAAGGCGGGTGCCGCAGCACCCGCCTTCCGTGAACTCGTCGTCAGGACGCGAGGACCTCGTCGAGCAGCGCGCCCGCCTTGTCCTCGTCGATCTTCTCGGCCAGAGCCAGCTCGGAGATCAGGATCTGCCTGGCCTTCGCCAGCATCCGCTTCTCGCCGGCGGAGAGGCCGCGGTCCTGGTCGCGGCGCCACAGGTCGCGGACGACCTCGCTCACCTTGATGACGTCGCCGGACGCCAGCTTCTCCAGGTTCGCCTTGTACCGGCGCGACCAGTTGGTGGGCTCCTCGGTGAACGGCGCACGGAGCACCTCGAACACGTGGTCCAGGCCCTCCTTGCCGATGACGTCGCGGACGCCGACGAGGTCGACGTTCTCGGCCGGGACCTCGATGATGAGATCACCCTGCGTGACGTTGAGCTTCAGATACTTCTTCGTCTCGCCCTTGATGATGCGCTCCTTGACCTCGATGATGGTCGCAGCGCCATGGTGCGGATAGACGACGGTCTCGCCAACCTCAAAAAGCATAAAAACATGTCCTTTCGGCAACCTCAAGGATACCACAGGGGATATGCGCTAAGGTTCGCGCTCCCGGGTCCGCAGCGCCGCGCGGCTTACCCATAGAATGGGTGAGGACATCCCGCCGGACCTCAGGAGGACCCGTGAAATCGCGCCTTGTCGCGTCAGCCGCCATCAGCGCCCTCGTTCTGCTCGGTGCGACCGGATGCACGTTCATCACCCCGCAGTCCACCAAGATCGAGTACGCGGCATCCGACGGCGTGAACGTCTCCGACGCCGAGGGGCCGATCGACGTGCGCAACGCCCTCGTCATCGCGACCGAGGACGGCTCCGTCGGCAACTTCGTCGGCGCCATCGTGAACCCGACCGAGGAGCGCGGCACGCTCACGATCTCGGTCAAGGGCGTCGACCCCTTCACCGTCACGGTGCCCGCGGGCGAGACCATCAGCCTGGGCGCGGACGAGGAGCCGCTGCGCATCGTCGGCCTCGACACCAAGCCCGGCGCGACGGTCGAGATGCACTTCCAGTCCGGCGATTCCGCTGGCGTCACGACCGAGGTGCCCGTGCTCGACGGCACCCTCCCCTACTACTCGGATCTCGCTCC
>NZ_JALXPE010000102.1 GCF_025143365.1 Microbacterium sp. p3-SID336
GCGGCGGCCACGGCACGTCGACGCCGAGCTCGTGGGCGGCGCGGAGGGCGAAGTGCGGATCGCGCAGCCACTCCCTGCCCGCGAAGATCGCATCGGCGGCACCGTCGGCCAGCACCTGCTCCGCCTGTGCCGCCGCGGTGATGAGCCCCACGGCGGACACCGGGATGCGCCCGCCCTGCCGCACGGTCTCCGCGAGCGGCACCTGGTAGCCGGGGGAGACGCTGATCCTCTGGTGTGCGACCAGCCCGCCGCTGGACACGTCGATGAGGTCGGCGCCGCGCTCCGTCGCCCAGTCGCCGACCGCTGCGGCCTCCTCCGGGGTGAAGCCGCCCTCGGCGTGATCCGTCGCCGAGATCCGCACGAACAGCGGCACTGCCGGCCCCGCGACCGCGCGCACCGCGTCCACCACCCGCAGCAGCAGTCGTGCACGGTTCTCGAGCGAGCCGCCGTACTCGTCCTCGCGGAGGTTCGCCAGCGGGGACAGGAACTGGTGCAGCAGATAGCCGTGCGCGCCGTGGATCTCCAGCACGTCGAATCCCGCGTCGAGCGCACGGCGGGCTGCCGTGGCGAAGGCCTCCACCACGCGGTCGATACCGGCGCCGTCCAGGGCGTGCGGGGCGGCGAATCCGTCGAACGCCACGGCCGAGGGGGCAACGGTGGTCCAGCCGCCCTCGGCAGGGGGAACGGAACCGCGCTCCGGCGCCCACGGCCACCACGTCGACGCCTTCCTGCCGGCATGCGCGAGCTGGATGCCGGCCAGGGAGCCGCGGTCGTGCACGGCCTGCACGATCGGCGCGAGCGCGTCGCGCTGCCGGTCGTCCCACAGGCCGAGGTCGCGGGGGGAGATCCGGCCCTCCGGGACCACGGCCGTCGCCTCCGCCACGATGAGCCCCGCACCGCCCGAGGCGAACTGCGCGAGATGCGCGTGATGCCACTCCTGCGCGACCCCGTCGACGGCGCTGTACATGCACATCGGGGATACCCAGAGGCGGTTGCGGAAGGTGGTCGAGCGGATGGTCAGCGGGGCGAAGAGGAGACTCACGGTTCGACGCTACCGTCCCGCCACCGGGGCCAGGGCCGCCCGCTAACGTGGAGGCATGAGCGATGCGCGCGAGTGGTCACGCGGCGACACGGCCAGGTACTTCCGGGCCGGCACGCGCGAGGACGACAAGTACAGCCGGGGCGTGGTCGGTCTGCGCACCGGCTCGCCCGCGTATCCCGGCGCCGCCGTCCTCGGGGTCGAGGCGGCGTGGCGCTCGGGCGCCGGTTTCGTGCGCTTCGCGGGCGCTCAGCGGGTGGTGGACGCCGTACTCGCGCGCCGCCCCGAGACCGTCGGCGGGCCCGACACCGGTCGTACGCGCATCGACGCCTGGGTGATCGGCTCGGGAACGGATCCCGCCGACCGCAGCGAGGACGAGGCCAGGGCCCTCCGGGAGATCCTCTCCGGCGCGGCCCCCGTGGTCATCGACGCGGGCGCCCTCGATCTCGCCCCCGGCGCGCGTGCGCCGTTCGTGGTGACCCCTCACGCGGGGGAGTTCGCCCGGCTGCGCGAGCGGCTGAGGATCGGTCCGGACGACGGCGAGCCGACGGACGACGTGCGACAGGTCGCCGCGAAGCTCGGCGGCACCGTGCTGCGCAAGGGCGCCCGCACGCTGATCGCGGCGCCGGGCGGTGAGGTGCTCGCGGTGGACGCGGGCACGGGTTGGCTCGCGACGGCGGGCACCGGCGATGTGCTGGCGGGCGTCCTGGGCGCCGTGATCGCGGCGAACCCCGGCGCACCGCTGGCCGAGGCCGCCGCCTCCGCGGCCTGGATCCACGGGCATGCCGCCCGCATCGCCGCCGGGGTGCGCGATGGGGTTCCCGGTCATCCGATCGTCGCACTGGACGTCGCGGAGGCACTGCCGTCCGCGATCGCGGACGTTCTGTCGTGAGGGGGCGGGTCCGCCCGGGGACCCTCGTGCTCTGGGCCGTCTTCCTCCTCGCGCACCTGGTGACCGCGTGGGTGGGGTGGGTGTACCCCAGCCAGCCGATGGGCGATGTGGTGCTGGTGTATCAGCCGTGGGCGTCGGCGGCGCTCGGCGGGGGACCCGTCGTCGGCGTGACCGAGACCTGGGTGTACCCGCAGCTCGCGTTGCTGCCGATGCTGCTCACTGCGGGCATCGCGACGCCGCTCGTGCCCGCGCTCGGCGCCGCCTCGGCCTATCTGGTGGCATGGGCGGTGCTGGTCACGGCCCTCGACGCGGTGGCCTTCGGGGTGCTCGTGGGCCGTCGCCCTCCGCGCGCGCGACAGGCGGCGGCGTGGTTCTGGTGCTTCGCGCTGCTGCTGCTCGGGCCGATCGCGCTGTACCGCATCGACGCGGTGACCGTGCCGATCGCCGTGCTGGCGGGACTCTGGCTGGTCTCGCGGCCCGCCCTCGCCGCGGCGCTGCTGACGGTGGCGGCGTGGATCAAGATCTGGCCGGGGGCGCTGGTCGTCGCGGCAGTCGTCGCGAGCCGCGCGCGGCTGCGCATGGTCCTCGCCGCCGCGGGGGTGACGGCGGCCGTGATCCTCGGACTCCTGCTGCTCGGAGCGGACAGCGAGCTGTTCGGCTTCCTGTCCGCGCAGACCGGCAGAGGCCTGCAGATCGAGGCGGTGGCGGCGACCCCCTTCCTGTGGCTCGCGGTGGCCGGTGCAGCGCGCATCGAGTACAGCTTCGACATCCTCACCTTCCAGATCGAGGCGCCCGGCGTGGATGCGGTCGCCGCTGTGCTCACGCCTCTGATGGCGGTCGGGGTGGTCGCGCTCGCGGTGCTCGGCGCCGTGAAGGCCGCGCGGGGAGCGTCGTTCGCCCGGTTGTTCCCGCCGTTGGCGCTGGTGCTCGTCACGACGCTCATCGTCGGCAACAAGGTCGGCTCTCCGCAGTTCCAGACCTGGCTGATCGCGCCGGTGCTGCTGTGGCTCGTGATCGACAGGGCACGTGCGAGGGTGCCGGCGGTGCTGGTCCTCGCGCTGTGCCTGCTCACCTGCCTCGTCTACCCGCTCGGCTACGACGCCTTGCTGCGCGCGGAAGCCGCGCCGGTGCTGCTCCTCACGGTGCGCAACGCCCTGCTGCTCGTCCTGCTCGTCCTCGGCATCCGCGCCCTCGTGCGGGTGCCCGCCCTCCGCCCTCACCGAACCAAGGAGTGAACCCATGCTGATCGCCTTCTCCGTCGCCCCCAGCGGCACCCCCGCGGACGGGGCCGAGCGCGCCGACGCCTCCGTGCATGACGCGGTCGCCGCCGCCGTGCGGGTGATCCGTGAATCGGGTCTCCCGCACCGGACCACGAGCATGTTCACCGAGATCGAGGGCCCGGACTGGGACACGGTGATGGACGTGGTCAAGCGTGCGACCGAGGCTGTGATGCCCTTCGGCTCCCGCGTCTCGCTCGTGCTCAAGGCCGACATCCGCCCGGGCTACACAGGCGAGCTCGACGCCAAGGTCGAGCGGCTGGAGGCGGCGATCGAGGAGTCCGCCGACCGCTAAGCTGATCCGGTGAATCCCTCGACCGCTTCGAGGGGTGCGGCGAAGAGGGCGCTCCTCTCTCTCGCCATCGGCAGCTTCGGCATCGGCATGACCGAGTTCGTCGTCATGGGGCTGCTCCCGAACATCGCCGCCGACCTGCTCCCGTCCGTGTGGGCGACGAGCCAAGAGGACGCGCTCAGTCAGGCCGGCTGGCTCATCTCGCTGTACGCGCTCGGCGTGGTGATCGGCGCTCCCACGATCGCGGGCTTCGCCGCCCGCTATCCGCGGCACCGGGTGATGATCGTGCTGGCCCTCGCGCTCACGGTCTTCAACGCCCTCACGGTGGTGCTCCCGACGTTCGAGCTGGTCGGGGTGTCCCGGTTCCTCGCCGGGCTGCCGCACGGGGCGTACTTCGGCATCGGCGCTCTCGTCGCGGCCGAGGTGATGGGTCCGGGCAACAGGGCGAAAGGCGTGGCCTTCATCCTGACCGGGCTCACGGTCGCGAATGTGGTCGGCGTGCCGCTCGGTACATTCCTCGGGCAGCAGTGGGGGTGGCGTGCCGCCTTCGCCGTCGTCGCCCTCGTCTTCGCGCTCGCCACGGTGAGCATCGCCCTGTTCGTGCCCGAGCATCCCGGCGATCCTGGGCGCACGATGCGCGCGGAGCTCGGGGTGTTCCGCATCGGACAGGTGTGGTTCACGCTCGGCGTCGGTGCGATCGGCTTCGGCGGCTTCTTCGCGGTCTACAGCTACATCGCCCCGCTCGTGACCGAGGTCGCGGGGTCGCCCGAGTGGGTCGTGCCGATCGTGCTCGTGCTGATGGGCCTCGGCATGACCGCGGGAAACCTCGTCGGCGGGCACTTCGCCGACATCGACCTCCGCCGCACGCTGCTGTTCGGGTTGGCCGCGATGGGCGTCGTGTTCGCTCTGCTCGCGGTGCTGTCGTTCTGGATCGTGAGCCTCAGCCTGCTCGTGGTGCTGGTCGGCTTCGTCTCGTCGGTGCTCAGCCCCACCATCCAGACGCGGCTGATGGACGTCGCCGGCGACAACCAGTCGATCGCGGCGGCCATGAACCACTCCGCGCTCAACATCGGCAACAGCCTGGGGGCGTTCCTCGGCGGCGTCGTCATCGCGGTCGGCTGGGGCTTCACGGCCCCGGCATGGACGGGCGCGGTGCTCGCGGTCGCGGGCCTGCTCATCGCGCTGCTGTCGTACCGCGTGGAGACGCGCCGCGCCGCCTCGGTCCCGGTGCTCGCGTCGTAGAGTGACGGGGTGACGATCCCCGACGACGACCTGCCGCTGGCCGGGACCGCCGTGCTCCTGCGCCCTTCCGACGACGGCTTCCGCGTGCTGCTGCTGCGGCGGCCGGACCGCGGGTCCTTCGCGGGCGCCTGGGTGTTCCCCGGAGGCAAGGTCGAGCAGCAGGACCGTCGCGACGGCGCGGACCGCCTGGACGACGCGCGGCGAGCTGCCGTGCGCGAGACCGCCGAGGAGGTCGGACTGGTCATCGACGGGCTTGTGCCGCTGTCGGAGTGGCGGCCGCCCGCCGAAGCCCCGGTCCGCATCCGCACGTGGTTCTTCCTCGCCGAGGCTCCGGAGGCCGAGGCTGTGCCGTCCGAACCGGAGGTCGCCGAGCTGGCCTGGGTCACCCCGGCGGAGGCGCTCGGCCGCCACGCGACGGGGGAGTGGAGGCTGTTCCCGCCCACCTGGGTCACGCTGCACCGGCTGTCGATGCACGACGAGGCGTCCGCTGCGCTCGCGTCGGCCGGCGCGGCGGAGCTGTTCCAGACGCGCGTGCGCGAGGGCGGGCGGGCTTTCGCGTGGGAGCAGGGCACGCTCGACGCCGCCGCGCTGCCGTGGAGCTTCGCGCCCGCGTGAGGCTCAGCTCGCGAGCAGTCGCCCGAGGTGCTCGCCGACGGCATCGGTTTCGATCAGGAAGCCGTCGTGGCCGAAGTCGCTGGCGAGCACGACCGCCTCGCCGCCGAGCACCGTGCGGATGCTGCGGGCGATGCGCTGCTGGCCGTCGACCGGGAACAGGCGGTCGCTGTCGATGCCGAGCACCAGCGTGGTCGCGGTCACCGCGTGCAGCGCCTCCTCCACGCCGCCGCGTCCGCGCCCGACGTCGTGCGAGTTCATCGCCTCGACCAGGGCGATGTAGCTGTTGGCGTCGAAGCGGCGCGTGAACTTGTTGCCGTGGAAGTCGAGGTACGACTCGACGGCGAAGCGCCCCCCGTGCCCGAGCGGTGACACGTCGGACTGCCAGGAGCGCTGGAACCGCTGGTTGAGCTCGATCGGGCTGCGGTAGTTCAGCAGCGCCATGCGCCGCGCGAGCGCGAGGCCGCGGTGGGGGCCGTCACCGTCGGCGAGGTCGTAGTACTCGCCGCCCTGGAATCGCGGGTCCATCCGGATGGTCTCCAGCTGCACGGTGTTGAGCGCGATCTGGTCGGCTGTGGTCACCGGCGGGGAGGACAGCACGGCGAGCCGCTGCACACGCTCCGGATGCGCGACCGCCCACTCGAGGGCGTGCATGCCGCCCATCGACCCGCCGATCACGGCCGCCCAGGTGTCGATGCCGAGCGCATCGGCGAGCCGTACCTGCGCGGCGACCTGGTCGCGGATCGTGAGGTAGGGGAAGCGGGAGGCCCACTCGTAGCCGTCCGGTGCGATGCTCGCCGGTCCCGTCGAACCCTGGCAGCCGCCGAGCATGTTGGGGGCGATGACGAACCACTCGTCCGTGTCGATCGCGGCGCCGGGACCCACGATGTCCTGCCACCATCCCGCCGTCGGATGCCCCGCACCGGCCTCGCCGCGGACGTGGCTGTCGCCGGTGAGGGCGTGCAGCACCAGCACGGCGTTGTCGCGCGCGGCGTTCAGCTCGCCCCAGCTCTCGTAGGCAATGCGGATGCCGGGCAGCTCGGCGCCGCTCTCGGTGCGGAAGGCGCCGAACGCCGCGAAGCGCCGCCCGCCGACGGGGTCGCCGTCGCGCCACGCGCCGGTGGCGGGAGGGCGGGCACGGAGGAGCCGGACGTCGGCCTCCGTCACGGGTGCCGACGGCACCGTGTCCTCGGAGGTCGTCTGCCAGTCCATGTCTCCATTCTCGCCCGGCGGCGCTGGCGACGGTCGCACGTTA
>NZ_JALXPE010000103.1 GCF_025143365.1 Microbacterium sp. p3-SID336
CGAGGATCCCGAGCCCGCCCGCCGGTGCCGTGCCCCCACGCACCGGAAGCGAATCCCGCCCCCCGGTGGGATTCGCTGCTGTCTCCACTGGATGAGACGAGGGGGAACGCGTTTCATTACGCGATTCGCGAAGAAAGTTCGAGAAAGTCGGCGCGGGGTTCTCAGCCGCGGATCGTGTCGAGGAAGTCGTCGACCACGGGAGCCAGCGACGCGCCGACCTCCTCCGCCGGGCGCTTGCGCCCCTTCACCTCGAACGAGTGACCGCCGCCGTCGATCCAGTGCACGCGGGCGTCTTGGCAGGAGGCGACCGCCTCCTCGAACTGCGACAGCGGCTGGATGAACGGGTCCGTCGTCCCTTCCACGAAGAGCTGCGGCACGGCGATCGCCGGAAGGTGCTCGATGCGCGGCCTGTCCGGGCGTCCCGGGGGATGCAGCGGGTAGCCGAGGTACACGAGCCCGTCCACGACGAGGCCGTCCGCCACCGCCAGCGACGCCATACGTCCTCCGTACGACTTGCCCGTCGCCCAGATGCGCGCCGCGGGGTGGGCCGCACGGGCGGCGGCGACCACAGCGCGCCACGTGGCCGTCGCGTGCGCGGCGGGACCGGGCATCCGGCGCCCCTGCTCGACGTAGGGGAAGTTGAAGCGGACGGTCGAGTAGCCGCGCTCACCGAGCGCCGCCGCGAAACCGCGAAGGAACGGATGGTCCTTGCCGGCGCCGGCACCGTGGGCGATCAGCACGACATCGTCGCGGCTGCCCTCGGTCGCGTCGACCGAGATCGTCGCCGGTCCGGTCGGCAGCGCGACCTCCAGGGTGCTCATCCGCGGGCGCCGGGATTCAGCGCGCGGGACCGGAGACGCCGCCGATGCCGGGATCGGCGGGGCGCGGCGGGATCCCGGGCTCGGGCGCGGGGGCAGGGGCAGCACCCGGCTCGGGGGCAGCACCAGGCTCGGGCGCGGGGGCGGGTGCCGGAGCAGCACCGGGCTCGGGAGCGGGCGTCGGGGCCGGGTTCGTACCGGGACCGGGCGCAGGAGCCGGGCTGGCGTCAGGGCCGGGGGCCGGGATCGTCTCCGGGCCGGGAGCGGGGTCGGTACCCGGAGCCGGAGTGCCGGCGGGAGTCGGCGCGGGGCTCGCGTCCGGACCGGGAGCGTGGTCCGCACCCGGTGCTGGTGCGGGTGACACGGGAGGCGTGCCGCCGGGAGTGATGCGCTCCCCGTACCGCGGCGGCTCGTCGAGGTTCACGGGCGGCCGGACGGGCGCCACGCGCGTGGAGCCGAGCACCTGCCGCGCCTTGGCGAGCGAACCCGGCTGCACGGTGACCTCGTAGTGGTCGGCGGCGAACTGGGTGACACTGGCGAAGTCGCGCCGCCGCCGCACGATCGCGTAGGTGATGAGGCTCAGCAGCATGCCGACCGCGACGCCGATCAGCACGAAGCCCACGAAGAGCTGGATCGGCACCTCCGGGTTTCCCAGCACCAGGATCGCGGAGAGGAACAGTCCGATCAGCACGCCGTTGATCGCGCCGGAGCGGGCAGCGGCCGCGTAGCCCAGCCGGCCCGTCACGCGCTCGACCGTGCGGACGCTCTGCCCCACGATCGCGATGTCCCGTGCCGGAACCTCTCCGGCGATCAGCTTCGACACCGTCTTCTGCGCGTTCTCGTAGTCCCGCGTCGAGGCGACGATCTCACCGGTGTCCGTGCCGCTCGCTGGGCGATTAAGCATGCTCATCAAGCCATTCTTCCATGCCGAGGATCGGCGCGGCCGAGGGGTGCCGCGACCGCCGCCCGGCAGACCCCCGGGCTACGCTGGTCAAGTGAGCACACAACGGGTTTTCGCCGCGCGCCTGGCAGGGTGCGCCGTCTTCGATCCCGTCGGCGACCGGCTCGGCAAGGTCCGCGACGTCGTCGTCGTGTATCGAAGTACCGCGGCCCCGCGTGTGATCGGGCTCGTGGTGGAGATCCCGGGTCGCCGGCACGTGTTCCTCTCGATCGGCAGGGTCACCTCGATCCGCTCCGGCCAGGTCATCACGACCGGCCTCATCAACGTCCGCCGCTTCTCCCCGCGCGCCGGTGAGGTGCGGGTGCTCGCGGAGATGCTCGGACGACGGGTCGGCTTCGTCGACGGCAGCGGCACCGCCGTCATCGAGGACGTCGCGATCGAGCCCAACCGCCTCGGCGAATGGGCGATCAGCCAGCTGTTCCTCCGCCGGCCGAAGACCGGTGCCTCCCCGTTCGCGAAGGGCCCGACCACGTTCGCGGCCTGGAACGAGGTCGCCGAGGAGCGCGCGCCCGGGGAGTCGCAGTCGGCCGAGCAGCTCGTCGCCTCCTACTCCGAGCTGCATGCCGCCGACCTCGCCAACACGCTCCTCGACCTCCCGCAGCAGCGCATGATCGAGGTCGCGGAGGAGCTCTCCGACGACCGGCTCGCCGACGCGCTCGAGGAGATGCCCGAGGACGAGCAGGTGCACATCCTGGACCGGCTGGGCGACGAGCGCGCCGCCGACATCCTCGACCAGATGGAGCCGGACGACGCGGCCGACCTGCTCGCACAGCTGCCCCCGAACCGCCTGGAGCAGCTGCTGGAGCTCATGGAGCCCGAGGAGGCCGAGGACGTCCGCATGCTGCTGCGGTACGGGCCGGACACCGCGGGCGGACTGATGACTCCGGAGCCGATCATCCTCTCCGCCGACGCGACCGTGGCCGAGGCGCTCGCCCTGATCCGGCGCCACGAGCTGCACCCCGCCCTCGCGGCTGCCGTGTTCGTGACGCTGCCGCCGTTCGAGACGCCGACGGGCCGCCTGCTGGGGCTCGTGCACTTCCAGCGCATGCTGCGCTACCCGCCGCACGAGCGGCTGGGCGCGATCCTCGACGACAGCCTGGAACCCGTCCCGGTCACCGCGTCCGCAGCGGAGGTCGCCCGGCTGCTGGCCAGCTACGACCTGGTGTCGCTCCCGGTGATCGATGCCGCGCACCGCCTGGTCGGGGCGATCAGCATCGACGATGTGCTCGACTACCTGCTCCCCGACGACTGGCGCACGCACGACAGCGACGAGGCCGCGCCGCCCACGAGGGAGGTGCGGTGATGGCGCGCCTGTCCCGCTCCTCCCCTCGTCTGGATGCTCCGGTGCGCACCTCCACGCGGCCGCGCACGACCTCGCGCGATCGCTTCGGCCGGTTCACCGAGTGGGTGGCCAGGGCCATGGGCACGCCGGCGTTCCTCGTCATCCTCAGCCTGTTCTGCGTCCTCTGGATCGGCTGGAACACGCTGATGCCGCACCATCTGCGCTTCGACGATGCGGCGCTCGGCTTCACCGCGCTCACGCTGATGCTCTCGCTGCAGGCGTCCTACGCCGCGCCGCTCATCCTGCTCGCGCAGAACCGTCAGGACGACCGCGACCGGGTGCAGATCGAGCAGGATCGGCAGCGTGCCGAGCGCAACCTCGCCGACACGGAGTACCTGGCCAGGGAGATCGTGGCGCTGCGGATGTCGCTCGAGGAGCGCAACGCGCAGGTCGTCACGCGTGACGTGCTCCGCCAGGAGCTGCGGGCGCTGCTGGCCGAGCTCGGCGACGCCGACGAGAAGCCGGCGGGCGGCGGGACTCCATGACGGCCGCCGAGAGCGTCAGGGCAGCGGTCGCCGCCGTCACCGACCCGGAACTGCGCCGCCCGATCGGCGAGCTCGACATGGTGCGCGACATCACGGTCGTCGGCGGCACGGCGAAGGTCGGCATCGCGCTGACCATCGTCGGCTGCCCGGCGGCGGACCGCATCGAGCGGGACGTGCGCCAGGCGGCGGCCTCGGTCGCTGGCGTGGAAGCCGTCGAGGTCGAGGTGGGCGTGATGACCCCGGCGGAGCGGAAGGCCCTCACCGAGAAGCTGCGCGCCGGCCGCCCGCCGCGGCACATGCCGTTCGGGCCGGACTCCCTCACGCGCGTCATCCTGGTCTCCAGCGGCAAGGGCGGCGTCGGCAAGTCGACCGTCACCGCCAATCTCGCCGTCGCCCTGGCCGCGCGCGGCCTCTCCGTCGGCCTGGTCGACGCCGACGTGCACGGATTCTCCATCCCGGGCCTGCTCGGCATCCCCGCCGGCACGCAGCCCACCCGCATCGACGACCTGATGCTGCCGCCGGTGGCGCACGGGGTGAAGACCATCTCGATCGGCATGTTCCTGCGCGATGGGGAGTCCGTGGTCGCCTGGCGCGGACCCATGCTGCACCGCACGGTGTCGCAGTTCCTCACCGACGTGTTCTTCGGCGATCTCGACGTGCTCCTCATCGACATGCCGCCCGGCACCGGTGACATCGCGATCTCCATCGGCCAGCTGCTTCCGCACGCCGAGGTGCTCGTCGTGACGACACCGCAGGCCGCCGCCTCCGACGTCGCGATCCGCAGTGGCCTGGTCGCCAGGCAGACCGGTCAGCGCGTGATCGGCGTGATCGAGAACATGGCCGCGTACACGCTGCCGGACGGCACCGTCGTCGACCTGTTCGGTGCGGGTGGCGGCGCCGCCGTGGCGGAGGCGCTGTCCGAGCCGGATGCCCCTGTCCCGCTGCTGGCCTCCATCCCGCTGAGTCCCGCACTCCGGCAGGGCGGGGATGCGGGAGTACCCGTCGTCGCGGCCGCTCCCGATGACGCCGCCGCCGCGGCCATCCGCGACCTCGCCGGCCGCCTGGCGCGCCGCGGCCGGGGACTCGCCGGGCGTTCGCTGCCGATGTCGGTCGGCTGAGCGCGCGTGGGAGGATGGCGGGATGCCGCACCGCTCCGTGACGATCGATGAGAGCCTGCTCCGGCGGATGGCGCGAGACGCCGCGATCTACTCGCTGACGCGTCCGGTGGCGATTGTGATGTGGCTGGCGCTGGCCGCCGCGTTCGTGCTCGGGGTACTCAACCTCAACGCCAGGACCGCCGCCGGTGACCAGGTGTCGGTGATCGTGTCCCTGACGCCGGTCGTGGTCCTCGGCCTCGCGCTGTACGCGATCGTGTTGTCCACCTCCTCCGCACGGCGCGCGGTCCGGGCGGCGATGCCGGTCGAGAGCGTCGTCTGGGTGTCGCTGGAGGAGGACCGGCTGCAGCTCGGCAGCGACCGTCGCCGTTCCGAGATCCCCTACCGCACCTTCCAGCACGTGCGGGTCGGGCGCGATGCGGTACTGCTGAAGATCCGCGATGCCTCGGTGGCGACGGCCATCCCCCGGATGCTGCTCAGCGACGAGGACATCGCGATCCTGCGCGCTCGCGTCGCCTGAGGCCGCTGCGCCGGTCTACGTCGCCTCGGAGTCGAACGGCGGCAGGTCGTCCGCGCTGAAGGTCGGCGGCGCCGTGCGCGGCGCGATGGGCTCGGCGATCGTCGCGGTCGCCTGCGCCGGGGTGGCGGGCTGCGGCTCCTCCAGCAGCGCGTCGCGGATGATGCGCCGCGGGTCGTACTGACGCGGGTCGAGCTTGCGCCAGTCCACGTCGTCGAGCTCCGGTCCCATCTCCTCGCGCATGCGCGACTTCGTGTCACGCAGGTACTCCCCCGCCTTGCGCACCATGCGGGCGAATCCCTCGGCCGCACGGGGAAGACGTTCGGGCCCGATGATGAGCACCGCGATCAGGCCGATCAGCAGCAGCTTCTCGAAGGTGAGACCGAACGTCATGTGTCCAGGCTACCGCCGCGCCTGCGGTCTCCGCGCGCCGGGAGCCCATACCCTGGAGGGAACACCCATGCAGGCAGGGAGAGGCAGGAATGAGCGAGCACGACGCCAACGCACGCTTCCTTCGTGAGTCCATCGTCGAACCGGACCCCATCGCCCGCGCCCGCGCCCATGCGGCCGAACTCGGTGCGGCTCCGGTGAGCGCGTCCGTGGGCTCGCAGATCGCGGTGCTGGCAGCGGCGGCCGCCGCCCGCTCCATCGTCGAGATCGGCACCGGTGCCGGCGTCTCCGGCCTCTGGCTGCTCCGCGGCGCCCCGCAGGCCGTGCTCACCACGATCGACAACGAGCCCGAGCACCTCGCCGCCGCCCGCCAGGCGTTCGCCGACTCCCGCGTGCCGTCGACCAGGGCGCGCTTCATCACCGGCCGCGCGAGCGACGTGCTCCCCCGCATGAACGAGTCCTCGTACGACATCGTGCTGGTCGACGCCGACCCGGAGAACGTGATCGAGTACGTCGAGCACGGCCTGCGACTCGCGCGCACCGGGGGCATGGTGCTGGTACCGCGGGTGCTCGCCGGTGGACGCGTCGCCGACCCCGTGCAGCGCGACGACGTCACGTCGGCCTACCGCTCGCTGGTGCAGGAGACGCAGGAATCCTCGGCCGTGCTGGCCACCGTCTCCCCCGCGGGCGAGGGCCTGCTGCAGCTCGTGCGGCTCGACGACCGCGA
>NZ_JALXPE010000104.1 GCF_025143365.1 Microbacterium sp. p3-SID336
CGCCGAGACGGGCTTCGCGTTCAGTACCAGATGTCGAGCGACGCAGCCGGGTACACGGCGAAGGCCCTCTCCAGCGCTTCGACGGCGGTGGGCGCCGCGACGATCCGACCGGCGGCGTGGAGGGCGCTCGCGCGCACTCCCCCGGCGTAGAGCGACGAGAGCGCCGAGACGTCCAGAGCGAGATCCGGCTCGGCATCGCTCGCCACATCGACGAGCGCTGCGCCCGTGCCGTCCACGCGAAGGCGCCACGTGCCAGCGGCGAAGCCGAGCGGGTCGTCGACGCGCAGCACGGTGTCGAGGGGCGCACCGTAGCGGCGCGCGCTCAGGGTGCGCGGCACATCGAGGATGCGCAGCCAGCCGTGGTCGTGCACCACCTGGGTCACGCCGCGCTGATCGGCCACCAGCCAGGGCAGCGGATCGTCGAGCGGGCGCAGGTCGGCGGTGACCTCATCGACGAGGTCGTGCTGCAGCGCGAATCGCCACAGCGCCGCCGTGGCCTCCGCTGTCTCCCCCACGAGCAGTCGCACGTGCAGCGCGAAGCGGAACGACTCGCCCTTCTCGCTCACCGCATAGGCCATGACACCGCGCAGCACGCCGTCCTCATCGCGATAGCACACACCGCGCACGCGCTCCCGCTCGGTGTCGTTCGCAGCCAGTCCGCCGATGCCGACCCAGCGTGCGGCCCATCCCGGCACCTGTCCCGATCGCGCGGACCGTGCGCGGTCGTGCACCTCACCGAGGTCGGCGGCGAGCTGCTCGCGCTCGACATACTCGATCCGGCCGCGCGGAGCGGGCCCGGCCCACCCGGCGCGGCGGGTGTCGACGGTGAAACGGGCGACGGGAATGGCCGAGCCGAAGCCGTACCGCCCGTAGATGGTCGCCTCCGAGGCCGTGAGTCCCGCCAGCGACACGCCCGCCGCGGCGGCGGCGCGCAGCTCGCCCTCCAGCAGCGCTCGTGCGATGCCGCGGCGGCGGTGCGTGCCGGACACGGTGACCCCGGAGATCGCCCACATGCCGATCTCGCCGCCGGGGAGCGTCAGGGGCGTGACCCAGGAATCGATCGTGGCGACGGGCAGGTCGCCCGCTGCGGCGCCGTGTTCGTAGACGCCGATGTTGCGGCGGCTGCGGACGGTCGGCAGCCCTTCCGCCCGCGTCTCCGCTGTCGGATCGGCGCCGAGGAAGCCGCGAGCCAGGGCACGTTGGAACGCGCGCACCCGCTCGTCATCGTCCACATCGAGCAGCCGGTAGTCGAGGGAGTCCTCCGCGAGCCGGTCGACGGAGGTCTGGTCGGCGGGGATCCCGCGCGCATCGATGAGGGCCATGGCACCAGCCTAGGGTCGCCGGCGGACACCGCGGCGCCGGGTGACGGCCGACCTCAGTGCTGAGCGGCCTGGACCTCGCGCAGCCGCGCGAACACCTGATCGCGCAGCTCCTCGGGTGCCGTCTCCTTGCAGGCGCGCGCGACGACCTCGGTCAGCGTCCGCGCCACGAGCGCCTCGTCCCGGCACGCGGGGCAGTTCTCGAGGTGCTCGCGGATCTCCGCGTGCTCGGTCTTGCACACCTCGTTGCGGAGGTACTCCTCCAGATCCTGACGGGCCTTGTCGCAGCCGCAGTCGCTCATTTCGTGCTCCTCGGTTCAGCCGCGGCGATGCCTCGCTCGGCGGCGTAGTCGGCCAGCAGCTCCCGCAGCATCCGCCTGCCACGGTGCAGACGGCTCATCACGGTGCCGATGGGGGTCTTCATGATGTCGGCGATCTCCTGGTAGGCGAATCCCTCGACGTCCGCCAGATACACCGCGAGTCGGAAGTCCTCGGGGACGGCCTGCAGCGCGTCCTTCACGACGGACGCGGGCATGCGGTCGATCGCCTCAGCCTCCGCCGACCGGCTGTGGGAGGCCGTGGTGGACTCCGCGCCGCCGAGCTGCCAGTCCTCGAGCTCGTCGATCGTGCCCTGGAACGGCTCGCGCTGCCGCTTGCGGTAGATGTTGATGTACGTGTTCGTGAGGATGCGGTACAGCCATGCCTTCAGGTTCGTGCCCTGCGCGAAGGTGGACCACGAGCCGTAGGCCTTCACGAAGGTCTCCTGCACCAGATCCGCGGCGTCGGCCGGATTGCGGGTCATGCGCATGGCCGCCGCGTAGAGCTGATCCATGAAGGGGAGCGCCTGCTCCTCGAACTCGCGCCGGGGGTCGCCGACGCTGTCTGCGGTTGCGGTGTCGTCCATCACCGGCCAGTCTAGGCCGCCGAGGTCGATCACCTCGCGTTCCAGCGTCGCAGGCATCCTCTTCCTCTCACCCCGGGTGCGCCCGCCTCTCACAGCGGCAGCGTCGTGTTTACTAAGGTGAGAACCGATGAGCGCCAAAAGGTATTCCCCCTCTCAGGCGCAGGGCGCCTACCCTGCGCCGACCACCGACGGGCCCGTGCATGCCGAGCTCACGATCCCCGGTTCGAAGTCCCTGACCAATCGCGAGCTGATCATCGCCGCGATCGCCGACGGCCCCGGCCGGCTGATCGCCCCGCTGCACTCCGACGATTCGCGGCGCATGATCGAGGCGCTGCGTGCTCTCGGCATCGGGGTGGAGGAGGTCGACGCCGGCCGCGAGTTCGGTCCCGACCTCGTCGTGACACCGGCCAAGCTGCACGGCGGGGTGACGATCGACTGCGGTCAGGCCGGCACCGTCATGCGCTTCATCGCCCCGCTGGCCGGTCTCGCCGCGAACGACGTGCATCTGACGGCGCATGAGACGGCCCTGCATCGCCCGATGGGCGGTCTCATCAGCGCGCTGCGCGATCTCGGTGTCGACATCGACGACGAGGGCACCTGGGCGCTGCCGTTCACCATCCGCGGCCACGGGCGGATCCGTGGCGGCCGGGTGGAGATCGACGCGTCCGCCTCCAGCCAGTTCGTGTCCGGCCTCCTGCTCGCCGCGCCCCGGTTCGACGTCGGCCTACACCTCGTGCACACCGGCGAGAGGCTGCCCAGCCTGCCGCACATCGACATGACGATCGAGGCGCTCAGCCGCCGCGGCATCCGCATCGAGCGTCCGGCCGTCGGCGAGTGGCTGGTCGAGGCCGGTGTCCCGCGCGCCAAGGAGATCTCGATCGAACCCGACCTCTCGAACGCCGCGCCGTTCCTCGCCGCCGCGCTCGTCACGGGCGGCTCGGTGGCGATCACGGGCTGGCCGGCGCATTCCACCCAGCCGGGCGCTCGGCTCCCCGAGCTGCTCCAGGCCGCCGGTGCACACGTCTCTCGTCACGGTGGCACGCTGACGGTGCGCAGCGGCACGACGATCCGCGGCCTGGATCTCGACCTGTCAGCGGCCAGCGAGCTCACCCCGACGCTGGTGGGTCTCGCCGCGTTCGCGGAGTCGCCGACCACGATCCGCGGCATCGGGCACATCCGCCTCCACGAGACCGACCGGATCGCGGCGCTGGTGGGCAATCTGCGCGAGCTCGGAGGGAACGCCGAGGAACTGCCGGACGGACTCCGCATCGTGCCCGCTCCGCTGCACGGCGGCCGCTGGGCCGCGCACCACGACCACCGCATGGCCACCACCGGCGCCCTGATCGGCCTGCGTGTCCCGGGGGTCGAGATCGACGACATCGGCACCACCGCGAAGACCCTCCCGGAGTTCACCATGCTCTGGGAGCGGATGCTGCGAGGCTGACGGGTGAGCTGGCTCGACGACACCGACGACCTCGAGGACGACTTCGAGGACTACGACGAGAGCTCCGTCCGGACGCGGCCGAACCCGAAGGCGAACCGTCCGCGCACCAAGCGTCGCCCCGCACACGACGACGCGCAGATCGGTCGCGTGCTCGGGGTGGACCGCGGCCGGTACTCGGTGCTGCTCGACGAGGACACCCCGCAGGAGCGCACCATCACGGCGGCCAGGGCGCGGGAGCTGCGGCGCACGCCGATCGTCACGGGCGATCAGGCCAGGGTCGTCGGCGACACCTCGGGCGACGAGGGCACGCTGGGGCGCATCGTGGGCATCGTCGAGCGCACCTCGCTGCTGCGACGCAGCGCCGATGACACGGATCAGGTCGAGCGGGTGATCGTCGCCAACGCCGACCAGATGCTCGTGGTGGTCGCCGCCGCCGATCCGGAGCCGCGTGCCCGACTGGTCGACCGCTACCTGGTCGCTGCGCTCGACGCCGGCATCCGGCCGCTACTGGTCGTGACGAAGACGGATCTGGCCGATCCGACGGAGTTCCTCGCCCACTTCGAGGGGCTCGACCTGCGTGTGTTCACAAGCGCGAGGGACGAGATGCCCGTCGACGAGATCGGAGACGCCCTCGTCGGCCACTCGACGGTCTTCGTCGGACATTCCGGCGTCGGCAAGTCGACCCTCGTGAACGCGCTGGTGCCGAGCGCGGGGCGCGCCACCGGCCACGTGAACCAGGTGACGGGGCGCGGCCGCCACACGTCGTCCTCCACGGTCTCGCTGCGCTACCAGGGCCGCACCGGCACGGGCTGGGTGATCGACACCCCCGGCGTGCGCTCGTTCGGGCTGGGTCACGTCGACCCCGCCAATATCCTCGCCGCCTTCACCGAGCTCGCGGCGATCGCCGAGGACTGCCCGCGCGGGTGCACGCACCTGCCGGACGCACCGGACTGCGCACTGATCGAGGCCGCGGACCGCGGAGAGCTCAGCGAGACGGGTCGCGCGCGACTGGACTCCCTGCAGCGGCTGCTGCAGACGTTCGCCGACAAGGCGGAGCAGCCCCCCGGCCGATAGGCTGGTGTGGTGACTGAGCGCCTGGAACCCGGTACCGCAGCCCCCGACTTCACTCTTCTCGACCAGGACGGCACGTCCGTCTCCCTGGCCGATCTGCGGGGCACGAAGACCGTGCTGTACTTCTACCCCGCCGCCATGACGCCGGGGTGCACCACGCAGGCCTGCGACTTCCGTGACAGCATCTCCGCACTCCAGGGCGCGGGCTACCGAGTGGTCGGCATCTCGCGTGACGAACCCGCGACGCTCGCGAAGTTCCGCGAGCGCGACGGCCTCACGTTCCCGCTGCTCAGCGACCCCGACCACGCCGTGCACGAGGCCTACGGCGCGTGGGGCGAGAAGATGAACTACGGCAAGGTCGTCGAAGGCGTGATCCGATCGACCTTCGTCCTCGACGAGGACGGCACGATCACGCTGGCCCAGTACAACGTGAAGGCCACCGGACACGTGGCGCGCCTGCGCAAGCAGCTCGGCATCGACGCCTGACGTCGAAGGGCGCGGTCACTCCGCCCCGCGACGCTCCCCCTCACGGCGCGCGCTGGCGATCAGCAGCACGAAGCCGAGGACGGCGGGCAGCCCGACCCCGAGGGTGAAGGTCCACAGGATCGGCTGCACCGTGAGGGAGGCGAGCGCCAGCGCGATCGCGAGCACCTGGAAGACGATCCCGCCGGAGCGCGCCCACGACCGGCCGGCGCGGGTGCCGAGAGCGAACGCGGCGAGTGCCGCCGCACCGATCAGCGTCAGCACGATCAGCGCGATCGCCGTGGGCAGCGAGGCGGCGTCACCCGCGCCGAGCCCTGCCATCTCGATGAGGGCGAACACGACCAGCGCCACGGCCTCGACCGCGAGCACCGCCGCTGCGGCGAGGGCGATTCCGGGTGCGCGCACAGCGTCCTCCTAGGGGTGCAATGACGAGAAAACCCTTGATTTCGCGGTTTCCATGTAACAGAATAGAGAAAGTCATGTGCTCCCACAGCGGCGTGGGTCGAACGTTCGCGTTCGCATCACAATCGGCGGGCATCCGTCCGCATCTCAACAGGGTAGCGGAACCCGAACCGTCGCCCGAATCGAGAGTCGCAGCGCGACATCTCATGAAATCCACACCGAGGAGCCCCCCATGGACTGGCGCGACAAGGCCGCCTGCCTGACCGTCGACCCCGAGCTATTCTTCCCTGTCGGGAACACCGGACCGGCCGTCGACCAGATCGAGAAGGCCAAGACGGTCTGCGCGACCTGCACCGTCACCGAGATCTGCCTGCAGTACGCCCTGGAGACCAGCCAGGACTCCGGCGTGTGGGGCGGTCTCTCCGAAGACGAGCGCCGCGCCCTCAAGCGCCGCGCCGCACGCGCCCGCCGCGCCTCC
>NZ_JALXPE010000105.1 GCF_025143365.1 Microbacterium sp. p3-SID336
CCCCCCCCCCACGAGTACATGGTCAGACGGAAGCCTCCGTCGTCTCGATGCGGCGGGGCAGGACCCAGCCGGCGCGAGGGTAGTGGCAGTTGTAGCCGTTCGGATACCGCTGCAGGTAGTCCTGGTGCTCAGGCTCGGCCTCCCAGAACGGGCCGGCGGGCTCGATCGTGGTGACGGCCGAGCCTGGCCACAGGCCGGAGGCGTCGACGTCGGCGATCGTCTCCTTGGCGATCTGCTCCTGCTCGGGGGTGAGCGGGAAGATCGTCGAGCGGTAGCTCGTGCCGATGTCGTTGCCCTGACGGTTCAGGGTCGACGGGTCGTGGATCTGGAAGAAGAACGCCAGGATGTCCCGGTACGTCGTCTTCGACGGATCGAAGACGATCTCCACAGCCTCGGCGTGGCCGGGGTGGTTGCGGTAGGTGGCGTGATCGTTCTGTCCGCCGGTGTATCCGGCACGGGTGCTGATCACGCCCGGCTGCTTGCGGATGAGCTCGTCGACGCCCCAGAAGCAGCCGCCGGCGAGGACGGCCGTCTCGGTGCCTGGTGTGCGGGTGACCTCTCCGGTGTCGTGAATTCCACTGGTCATGATGCGTGCTCCTTCGTGGTCGTGGTGGTGGTCTCGAACAGTGAGCGGAACTCGCCATACCCCTCGGCCTCCAGGTCGGAGACGGGGATGAACCGCAGCGCGGCGGAGTTCATGCAGTAGCGCAGGCCGCCAGCGTTCGCGGGGCCGTCGTCGAAGACGTGTCCGAGGTGGCTGTCCGCCCCGGTGGAGCGGACCTCGGTGCGGGGCATCCAGAGGGATCGGTCCGTCTTCGTGTGGACGGCGTCCGCGACGACCGGCTTGGTGAAGCTGGGCCATCCGGTTCCACTGTCGTACTTGTCGGTGGATGAGAACAGGGGCTGCCCGGAAACGACGTCCACGTACAGGCCGTCCTCGTGGTTGTCCCAGTACTCGTTGCGGAAAGCCGGCTCGGTGCCGTCCTTCTGGGTGACGCGGTACTGCTGGTCGTTGAGGCGGCTCAGGGCCTCAGAAGTCTTGCTGTAGTCGTGCGACACGATTTCCTCCTTGTCCGGCGCCGCTGGCTGCGGCGTCACTGTTGATAACGCCGGGGTGACGCGGTTTGGTCCCGCTAATCTGGGAATAGGCTGTGACTTGAAGAACCCTCCTGTTGCTATTTCGGATCATGCGCTATTTGCTTCACCGAAGACCCATGTCGTGCTCGACTGACTGTCGCTGAGCACGATGCCGGCGGCGTCGAGTTCGTCACGGATACGGTCTGCCGTGCGGAAGTCCCCGACCGTGCGGGCCTGGGCTCGCTGGTCGAGCGCCTGGGCGATCAGAATCTCCAACGCCCGCTCGACGCGCAGGGGTCCAGCGGTTGATTTGCCCCACGGCATCTCGTGCGGATTGATGCCGAGGACGCCCGTCATGGCGAGCACGGCGTCCCGTGCGTCGGCACCGGCCCGCGCGTCGTGCTGGGTGAGGGCGGTATTGCCGCGCCTGACCTCGTCGTGGAGGACGGCGAGGGCCATGGGGATGTTGAGGTCGTCATCCAAGGCGTTTCTGAATGCGACCGGCAGCTTGCTCGCATCCGCCGTCTGCCTCGAGTCGTTCGCGCTCCGGGCGATGAAGTCTTCGATTCTGCGCATCGCCGCCGCGGCGGATCGCAGGGCGGATTCGGTCAGCTCCAGGTTCGACCGGTAATGGGCCGATCCGAGGTAGTAGCGCAGGTCGATAGGACGTATCCCCTGCAGAAGATCGTCGACGGGTGTCGCGTTGCCGAGGGACTTGCTGATCTTGTCGCCGCCGGACGTGACCCAGCCATTGTGCATCCAGTAGCGCGCGAATCCGTATCCGGCGGCACGGGACTGCGCCTGCTCATTCTCATGATGAGGAAAACGCAGGTCGAGCCCTCCACCGTGGATGTCGAAGCTCTCTCCCAGGTAGCGGAGGATCATCGTCGAGCAGCTCAGATGCCATCCCGGGCGTCCCGGCCCGTAAGGCGAATCCCATGCCGCGCCCGCGGCACTCGCCTCTCCTACCGCCACATCTGAGGGAACGGATTTCCAGAGCGCGAAGTCGCGAGGGTCGCGTTTCCCCGTCGCCTGATCGGCATGTTCGTCTCCGGGGAGAGTGCCGGTCTCCTGTGAGGTCAGAGAACCGTAGTCAGGCCATGATGAGACGTCGAAGTAGACGTCTCTCTCATCGTCTCCCGCTCGGTACGCGTGGCCTCGTTTGATCAGCCGGTCGATGAACGCAAGCATCTCGGCGGTATGCCCCGTCGCGCGCGGCTCGATCGTCGGCGGCAAGATACCGATCATGCGATAGGCGTCGGCGAACGCCCTCTCCTGGCGAGCAGCCCACGCCCACCATGGAACGCCCGCCGTGTTGCTCGCAGCAAGAATCTTGTCGTCCAGGTCGGTGATGTTTCGGACCAGGGTCACGTCGAGCTCGTGGCCGATCTGGAGCCATCGTCGCAACTGGTCGAAGACCACTGCCGAGCGGAGATGGCCGACGTGTGGCGGAGCCTGAACGGTCGGACCGCACAGATAGATGCCGACGCGACCCGGTCGCAGGGGCGCGAACGTGCACAACGATGATGTTCCGCTGTCGAAGAGCCGTAACGTCATCGATCAGCTCATCTCACGGGTGCGCTGCTCTCGGAGCGCACGGAGGTGGACCGCGGCCCAGGAGCGGAAGGGGCGCCAGCGTTCTGCGACCTCCTCAAGCAGCGATTCGGGCCCGTACTGGTAGGAGATCTCGGCGTAAAGGCGGCGTTCCGCGCGCGGAAGGACGTCCTGGGCGTTGGCGCCGCGGATAAGGACGAGGTCCGCGGCGAACGGTCCGATGCCTGTCACCGTGAGGAGCTCGCGGCGAGCAGATTCTTCGGGCGTAGTTCGGAGCCGGGGACCGTTGAGCAGTCCGGTGAGCGCAGCCTCGGCGACAGCCCGGAGATAGTCTGGCTTCCGACCGGGTAGGTCCAGTTCTCCGGCGTCGATGGCGCGGATGAGCGCATCGGGCGCGGGAAAGGCCCCGTCGTCCCCGTGCGCGACGATAAGGTCGCGGCGGACTCGGGCAGCAACCGGGACGCGAGTGCGCTGCGACAAGACGCACCAGGCTGCGGCTTCGTAGGGCGAATGGAAGCCGCACGGGCGATATCCGGGGAGAGCCCTTTGGGCGGTGGCGATGATCGGGTCGCGATCGCCGACAGCCGCCCAGGCCCGCGCGTCCACATCAAGAGAGAGGAAGCGGCACACCTGCTCAGCTGCTGCGGCCAGATCGCCAGTGCCGGACAGGCTGATCTGGGCGCTCTCCCCGCGCTGGGTGACGCGGGCGGACACGGGCGTCCAGTCATGCTCGCTCATAAAGCGCGCAGAGAGGACGTCCGGGTCGCCGCCGGCCGCGATCGCGGTAGGGGTGAATTCTTCCCAGAACCGCTTGCTGGTGCGCAAGGACCACGGCCCGAGGACCTGGACCGAGAGGGTGTGCTGCGCCATGGTGGCATTAGGCGCGGGCGTGAATGGTGACGACGTAGCCGTCGGGGTCACGGAATGAGAACTGCAGTCCGAACGGCCCCTCGAACGGTTCCTGCGCGATCGCCACTCCCGCGTCGACCAGGCGTGCATGCACGCCTTCCGCGTCGTCGTTGTGGAACCAGACTCCGGCGCCGGCGCCGAGCTGAGGCATCGCGTCGAGATCCACACCGGGGAACGGGTCGCGGACGGCGAACGCGGCTCCTCCTGCGGAGAAGACGGTCGCCGCGGGGTTCGAGTCTGGGAGGCGTGTGAGTCCGACGAGCTCCTCGTAGAACTTCGCGGAGACGGCGCGGTCCCGCACCTGGAAAGAGACGAAGTCCGGGCCGGTGGTTGTTGCTGCCATGAGCAGGCTCCTGTTCTGTTCAATATCGCCAGTGTCAATATCCTGACACTCGTTGGAGTGTGTGTCAAACTATTGACATGGATGCATTGGACCGGAGCCCGGAGTCGCTGGGGGTGCTGATCAAGGAGACGCAGTCGCTCCTGAACCAGCGAATGGACGATCGGCTTCGCCCGCTGGCGCTGAGTGTGCCGCAGTACGCGTGCTTGACCGCCTTGCAGGACACGCCAGGCATCACGAGCTCCGAACTCGCCCGGCGCGCGTTCGTGTCTCGCCAGTCGATGAACGTGCTGCTTCAGGGGCTGGAGAAGCGGGGACTGGTCACCCGCTCGAGTGATCCTGGGCCCAGGCGGGAACGGAGCGTGGTGCTGAACGATGCCGCAGAACTCCTCCTCGAACGCGCACATGAGGAAGTCTCCTCGGTCGTTCATCGCATGACCGTGGAGGTTGAGCCGGTGGAGCGCGTCCGTCTTTACGAGCTTCTGGCTCGTTGCCGCGACGCCCTGCTCATTCCTTGACGGCATTGTCAGGCCCGGGGAGCTGATACCGGCCGATGGCGCTGTAGGACCCGCGGCGGAAGCGGAGACCAGCGATCCGCCCGTCTTCGACGAGCCAGCGCAGTTCATAGCACGCGCGGTAGTCCGGCGGCCAGAAGGAACAGAACTGCCCCTCTGCATCCACATACCACTCCCCCAACGTGGGTCTTCCGTTCTCGACGTACACGGTCTTGCCGTCCTCGGCGAATGCCTGCGTTGCCCCGTCCTCGTACAGGATCGATGCGGCCGTCAGCGCGCGAGGGATATCCGGTGCTCGAACTTCCTCCGCGTCGATGACGGTGAGGTCAGATAGCGGCTCGTTCATCAGTACGTCTCCTCTGGCCTGATCTGCTGCGGGCGGTCCAGTCGGCTCTCGTCCTGGGTCTCATCGGGGCGAGGTGTGGTGTTGTTGCGCCATTGGCGGGGTGTGGTGCCGAATTCTTCGCGGAAGATGCGGCTGAAGTGGCTGGCTGAGACGAACCCGTGTTGCTGGGCGAGGACGCCGATGGGGACATCGATGGTGGCCGGTGCGGTCAGGGCGTCGCGGACGCGGCGCAGGCGCTGGGACTGGATCAGTTGCGCGAGCCGGATGTCGGCGCGGGACATCTCTGCGTAGAGCAGACGCTCGGACACGTGCAGGTCCTTCGCGATCCGGGCGGCCCCGAGACCAGGGTCGGTGAGGTTGTCGAGCACGTAGGTGACGATCTGCTCGGCCAGCGGATACCGGGTCGTGGCGCGGTCGGGAGTGAGGGCGCTGAGCAGGGTCACTTTCAGCAGGTCGGCGACAGGCGCGAACACGTCCACCTCGTCGCGCAGGCTGAGCTCGGAGTCCATCACGCCCCCGAGCACGGACTGCAGCAGCGCCGCCAGCGAGGTCCGCTCACGCAGATCCACCCCAGAGACCTCGCCGATCTGATCCGCCGTCAACCCCACCACACCCAACGGCAG
>NZ_JALXPE010000106.1 GCF_025143365.1 Microbacterium sp. p3-SID336
CGCGAGCTTCGCGCCGCGCCGGATCGACAGCACGAGCAGCGCGAACGCCATGCCGAGGAAGCGCCGCAGTCTGCCCCGGTCGGCGACACCCCTGGCCCGTCGCGCCAGCTCCAGGGCGCGCCAGTCATCGAGGAACAGTCCCACCATGCGAAGGCCTGCGAGGGCGCCGAGCACGAACCGCGCGGGAAGGCGCAGGATCTGCCCGAGCCCGTCGGCGAGATCCGTCGGGTCGACCGTGATGAACAACACGACCGAGGGCAGCGCGATCGCCAGCACCCGCAGCATCGTCGCGAGAGCGAGTGCCAGCGAGCCCTCGCTGATCCGCAGCACGAACCAGTCGACGTACACCGTACCGCTCGTCTCGCCGTAGAGCGCGATCGTCAACCCGGTCAGGGGTGCTGCGAGCCACACCGGCCAGGTGCGCACCCAGAACTCACGCCACCCGATGCCCGCGAACAGGAACAGCACGAACTCCAGGACCAGGGCGACCGCGGCCGAGACCGGGTCGAGCGTGAGGATCAGCGGCACCGCGATGAGGGCGCTCACCCCGAGCTTGGCCACCGGGTTGATGCCGGCGACGACGCCCGTGCGGGCCCGGGAGTCCCTCAGCATCATCGGGCACCCCCGAGCGCGAAGCGCCGCGCGTGCAGCGCCGAGGCCACATCGAGGTCGTGCGTGATCGTGACGATCGCAGAGCCCTCGTCGCGCAGCGCCGCGAGCATCGCCACCAGCTCGGACCAGGTGCGGGCGTCCTGCCCGAATGTCGGCTCGTCGAGCACCAGCACGCGGGGCCGGGTGGCGATCGCCGCCGCGACCGTGAGCCGGCGCTTCTCCCCACCGGACAGCGTGTAGGGGTTCGCCGCGGCCAGGCGGTCCAGGCGCAGACGCGCGAGGAGCTCCTCCGTCCGGGCGGCGATCTCCTCCTCGGGCACCCCCAGCGCGCGCGGACCGACCGCGAGCTCGTCGCGCACCGTCTTCGCGAGCAGCTGATGCTCCGGCTCCTGGAACACCATCCCGATGCGCGTGAGCAGGTCGCGGGAGGCCCAGCGGATCGGCGCGGTGCCCGCCCCGGCGGCCAGCACGGGCGCTGCGGTGACCTGCCCCCGGGCGGGCGGCAGCAATCCGGCCAGTGTGAGCCCGAGCGTGGACTTCCCTGCCCCGTTCGGCCCCGTGAGGGCCAGCGCCTCCCCCGCATGCACGTCCAGGTCGATGCCGCTCGCGACCGGACGGCCCTTCACCCGGGCGACCGCCAGTCCGCGCGCGGAGAGCAGCACCTCACCCCGCACCGTGGAGGGTGCCGGCGGGAGGGCGGGCGGGTGCCCGGGGACCCACACCCCGTCGGCGGCGAGACGAGGGCCCTGCGTCACCAGCACCTCGGCGGGCGGCCCGTCCGCGATGACACCTCCGGCCCCGAGCACGATCACGCGGGTGATGAGCGGGAGCCACACGTCGAGGCGATGCTCGACCACGACCAGCGTCGAGGGCCGCGCATCCAGCAGGCGCTGCACGGCGTCGCGCACCTCGACCACGCCGTCCGGATCGAGGTTGGCGGTCGGCTCGTCGAGCAGCAGCAGTCCCGGGCGCATCGCGAGGAGCCCGGCCAGCGCGAGCCGCTGCTTCTGCCCGCCGGAAAGCGCCTTCGTCGGGTGGTCGAGCGGGACCTCCAGCCCCACGGCCTGCAGGGCGCTGATGACGCGCGGCCAGATCTCCGACCGCGGCACTCCGAGGTTCTCGCACCCGAAGGCCACGTCGTCGCCGACCCGCGCCAGGATCACCTGGGAGTCCGGATCCTGCAGCACGAGCCCCGCGCGTCCCCTCGTGGCGACCGCGGGCCCGTCGTCCACCAGGAGCTCGCCGCGACTCTCGCCCTCCTCCTCGCCGCCGAGCACCCCGGCGAGCCCGTGCAGCAGCGTGGACTTGCCGGCGCCGGACGCGCCGAGGATGAGGACACGCTCCCCCGGCTCGATCCGGAAGGTCACGTCCTGCAGGGCCCAGGCGAGCCGACTCGCGTGACGCCACCCCCAGCCGCGCGCCTCGACGGCGGCGGGGGCGGCCGGCTGCTCCGGCATCAGACGCGGACGCGCGCCTCGCGCCCGGAGCCGAAGCGGTCGAGCGCACCGGTCGCGGCGATCCCGCGCGCCAGCACCCACGACAGGGCTCCGGCGATGACGGCGCCGGAGACGACCGTGCTGATCAGGTAGATGATCGTGAACGTCGGGCCGGAGCCGGCGTACCAGAGGATGAGGTTGTTGATGCCCCCGGCGAGAGCGGCGCCCGCTCCGGCCAGGATGGCGACGGGAAGCGACCAGCGACGGTAGAAGAAGAGCAGGAAGATCAGCTCGGCTCCAAGACCCTGCACCAGACCGGCCTCGAGCGTGAGGAAGCCACCCCACTGATTGCCGATCAGCGCCGAGACGACCGCCGCGAGCAGTTCGACGTAGATCGCAGCCCCGGCCTTGCGGATGATCAGTCCGCCGAGCACGCCGGCGAACAGCCAGGGACCGTCGAGCAGTCCCTGCAAGCCGGGAAGCAGCGGCTCGAGCAGCGCCTTCGGGCCGAGGTAGCCGACGTTCCACGCCAGGAAGATCAGGCCGGCGGCGACACCGATCACGCTGGCCACGACGATGTCGACGATGCGCCAGCGCAGGTAGCTGCGGGACGGGGACGAACCGGGCGTCGTCGCGGTGGTGGATGCGGACGTGGACGTACTCATGTGAACTCCTCCCTGCGCTGGCATGACCCAGATCAGGTTCGACGGTCGAAGCGCGATTCGCTCCCTCTCAGCCCGGCTCGCCGGACTCCCGTGGTTGTGCTGTCGATCCTATCGCCTCGGCGCCCCGCGGGTCCGCGCCCGCTCGCGGCGGATTCCCCGCAGGATTCGGTACCGTAAGCGGGTGACCGCATCCGATCCCGCCGACGAGGCGACGGGCATCGTCGGCGACGGCTCCGCTCCGTCCGCTGCCCCCAACGGACCAGACGACAGCCCGATGCTCCCCGAACACGCCTCGGCGCGGGTGCCGGTGACGCACAGCGCGGACGCTCTCTTCGCCGGTGACGCTCCGCCCGCCGCGACGGCCACCCCGGCGACCCGCGTCTCCACCTCCGGTCTGGAAGCCCTCTTCGCCACCACCCGCCCCGCGACCACACCGAGCGCCCCCGCCGCGGACTCCGCCACGACCGCCGCTCCCACCACCGTCGCCGCGCCCACCGCCGCACCCGCCATCGGAGGCACCGCGACCAGCGGGACCACCGGGACCACTACCTCCGGTACCACCGCGGTCCCCGCTACCGCTGGCGGCGTCGTCACCGCCGCCTCCGGTACCAGCACCGCCGCCTCCGCGCCCGCCACCTCCGGTACCACGACCGCGACCACGGCGCCCGCTGCCACGAGCGCCACCGCAACCGCCACCGCACCCACCGCCGCACCCGCCACCGCCGCGCCCACCGCCGCACCCGCCGCCGCAACGCCGCCGCTGACGAAGCCGCCGTTCGAACCGCGCAGCCGCGCACGCCGCGCGACGGAGGAGCCGGACGCTGCCGCCGAGCTCCTCGCAGCGGCGAGCGAGGCGCAGTGGGCCGACGACAGCACACCGGCCACCGCGCTGACGTGGGTGGACCCCGCCTCGGTCGCCGCCCACGCGCCGACGGCCTCCCTCGACGCGGAGCCGGAGCCGGAGTCGGCTGCCGCGTTGATGCGTGGCGCGCGACTGCGCCCGGCGATCGCTCGCCCCGGCCTGCTCGTCCCCCTCGGCGTGCTCGCCGGCCTGGTGGCGACGTACTCCGGCACCACACTGCTGTGGCCGCTGCACGAGGTGCCGCCGACGGTGCAGGCCGTCGAGTTCGACACCGTGCCCGCCACGGCGGCCGAGCTGACGTGGCCCGCGCAAGGAGCCGCCGCGGTCGGCATCGGCGGGGTCAGCACGACGGCCTCGATGCCCGACGCGGTCAGCATCGCGAGCATCACCAAGGTGGTCAGCAGCCTGATGGTGCTCGACCGGATGCCGCTGGCGCTGGGCGAACAGGGGCCGGAGTTCACTTTCACCCGCAGCGACAGCGCGCGGTACTGGGAGTACCGTCGCAGCGACCAGTCCGCGCTCGATGTCCCGGTCGGTGGCGTGCTGACCGAGTATCAGCTGCTGCAGGGCACACTGCTGGGCTCCGCGAACAACTACATCGACCGGCTGTCCCAGGAGATCTGGGGCTCGAACGCGGCGTTCGCCGAGGCGGCGGAGGTCTGGCTGCGCGACCGCGGCCTCACCGGCATCACGGTGGTCACCCCGTCGGGCTTCGACGAGCGGAACGTCGCCACTCCGGAGGCGCTGGTGGCGCTCGGCGAACTGGCGATGCGCAACCCGGTGTTCGCGGAGATCGTCGGCACCGCATCGGTGGACCTTCCTGGCGCGGGCACCGTGGTCAACACGAACGGCATGCTCGCGGACCCGGGTGTGGTCGGCATCAAGACCGGAACGCTCGTCGGGTGGAACCTGCTCACCGCGAAGGACGTCACGGTGGGCGACTCCACGGTGCGACTCTTCGCCGCGGTGCTCAACCAGGATGACGACGAGGCGCGACTCGCGGCGACGCGTGCCCTGTTCGGCCAGACCGAGGCGGAGCTGCAGACGCAGAAGCCGGCTGTGCCCGAGGGCACCGTGGTCGGTCGCGTCACGACCGCATGGGGCGAGGACGTGGAGGTCGTGACGGGCGAGGACGCCGAGGTGGTGCTGTGGAACGGCACGGCCGCGTCCGCCTCAGCCGTCTTCGATCTGGGCGAGAAGCGGGAGTCCGACGACACCGTGGGCACCCTGACGACGACCGGACCGCTCGACACCGACGAGACGCCCCTCGTGCTCCGCGAAGACGTCGACGGCCCGAGCCCGTGGTGGCGCCTGACGCACCCCTTCGAGCTGCTCGGCATCACCGTCGACCCCGCCTGACCCGCGACGCCGGACGCACGACGCCCCCGCCCCAGCGCCGTCTCGACCCCGCCTGACCCGCGACACCGGACGCACGACGCCCCGCCCCGGCGCCGTCTCGACCCCGCCTGACCCGCGAAGCCGGACGCACGACGCCCCGCCCCGGCGC
>NZ_JALXPE010000107.1 GCF_025143365.1 Microbacterium sp. p3-SID336
GCCGTCGCGTCACGCGAGGTCGCGTCCATCGCCGTCACTGCTGCTGGGCGCGCTGCGCCTGCTCCTCGCGCCAGCCGGCTTCCTTCTCGATCCACTCGTTGTCGGCGGGGAAGTCCTCCACGCCCGTCACCCGGCGCACCTCGAGGAACGACCCCGGCCCGAGCGGCGCCCGGCTCGCCCACTCCGCCGCCTCCTCGCGCGAGGAGACCTCGATGATCCAGAAGCCGTTGAACAGCTCCTTCGTCTCGCCGTAGGGGCCGTCGGTGACCAGCGGCTTGTCCGCGCTGAAGTCGACCACGAAACCCTCAGCGGCATCGGTCAGGCCCTCGCCCGCGACCAGCACGCCGGCCTTCATCATCGACTCGTTGTACCTGCCCATGGCTTCGATGACCTGTTCGAAGGGCATCTGCTCGTACGCCGCCACAGCGTCGTCGGTCGCGCGCATGATGAGCATGAACTTCATGATGTTCTCCTTGTCCGAAGGGCCGTCTCTCGACCCTCTCACTTCAGACGTCGAACGGGAACGGCGCGGATCGACATCCGGTCAGAACTTTCTCGGAGACCTTCGTGTGGGATGGTTCGCGCACACAACTCCTCAGAATCGATCGGCGGGTGAGCGAGGCGCGACAGGATCACGCGGATCACGCTTCCGGGATGGTGGTTCTTGAGGAGTTGTGTTCGTCCGACCTCGGTCAGCCGGCCTGCCGCGGGACCGGGGGCGCTGATCAGCGGCGGCGCGCGGGGCGGGCGACGACGTCGGCGATCACCGCGGTCAGCGCGGCCAGGGAGCGCTCAGGGCTCCATGCGGCGGCCACCGCGGGCGCTTCGGCGCGCAGCGCGGCCAGACGCTCCTCGTCGGTCAGCAGCTCCCGGATGGCCTCGCCCAGCGCGGCCTCGTCGCCTCCGGGCACCAGCACGCCGCCGCCCTCCCCGAGCACGTCGCGGATGCCGTAGCGCACGTCGTACGACAGCACGGGGGTCGCGTGCAGCAGCGCCTCCACGATCCCGAGCGGCTGCCCCTCGAACGCGGTGGAAGTCACGAGCAGCGACGCCCGGTCGAGCACGGTCGCGGGGTCGTCGGTGTACCCGGCCAGCACCACACGGTCTTCCGCGTCGAGGTCGGCGATCAGGGCGCGCAGCCGCGCCTCCTCGGGGCCGCCGCCCCAGATCTCCATCCGGGCGTCCGGCACACCGGCAGCCACGAAGGCACGGACGGCGTGGTCGATGCGCTTGCCTGCCGCGAGGCGGCCCAGCACGACCACGAGCCTGTCCTCCCGACGCTCCTCGCGACGCTCGACGGGAGCGACGGGATTGGGCACCACCACGTGATTCGCGGCATCGCCGAAGCGCGCCACCACGTCGTCGCGCTGGGTGCGCGTCGGCCACACCACCGCGTCGAAGCGATCGGCGACCCGGAACCAGCGCGTCCACAGCGTGTTCATCGCGGCGTCCGGGGTGTACGGCTGTTCGACGTGCATCGTGTGGATCGTGTGGACGATGCGCACACGCGGATCGCTCCAGTCGGCGATGAGCTCGCCCAACTGCCGGGACTCGCAGATCACCACGAGCGGACGGTCGTCCCGCGCGGCGGCCACGGTGTCGAGCCAGGCGCGGTACAGCCCGCGGAAACCGTGCAGTGCCCCCGCGACCTCGCCCTCCGCGTCGTACACCAGCACCGGCTCGGGCGTCAGGTGCCAGTCGGGGTTGCCGGGGATCACCGGCAGTGCGATGAACGGCCTTCCCGCGGTGTCGGTCAGCACCCGGTACTCGACGTCCGGATCCGGCGTCACCGCGCCATCAGCGGCCGCACGCAACCACGCCGCCGCACCGCCCTCCGGGGCCACGGCCTCGTCGAACAGGTTCCGCAGCTGCGCGGGCTCGACGAGCGCCCCGCGTTCTGCGAACACCCGCCGATGCTCCGCGTGGTCGACGGCCGTGCCCGGGTCGAAGGTCAGCAGCTCCGGCCCCCGTCCGCCTCCCACGCCCGCGGAGGCCAGGAGCCGCGCCCGAGTCAGGGTCGCGATCGTGTACCCGCCGTCCAGGCCGGGGATCAGCCGGCTGGACAGCACCACGTAGTCGGCATCCGGCAGCACGGGCAGGGGTTCCTCGGTCATCGCCTCGCCCCTCCTCCGTCGCCGGCACGATCGCGCGCGGCACGAGAGCCGCGGCGCACGCGAGAGCCGATCACTCGGCTCCCGTCACTCCCACTCGATGGTCCCCGGCGGCTTCGACGTGACGTCGAGCACGACCCGGTTGACGTCGCGGACGCCGTTGGTGATGCGGTTGGAGATCTTCGACAGCACGTCGTACGGCAGGCGCGTCCAGTCGGCCGTCATCGCGTCTTCGCTCGACACGGGGCGCAGCACGATCGGGTGGCCGTACGTGCGGCCGTCGCCCTGCACGCCCACCGAGCGCACGTCGGCGAGCAGCACCACGGGGCACTGCCAGATCTCCTGGTCGAGCCCGGCCTTGGTCAGCTCCTCACGGGCGATCGCATCGGCCTCGCGCAGGATCTCCAGGCGCTCGGCCGTGACCTCGCCGATGATCCGGATGCCGAGGCCCGGCCCGGGGAACGGCTGGCGCCCCACGATCGCCTCGGGGATGCCCAGCTCGCGGCCGATCGCACGGACCTCATCCTTGAACAGCGCCCGCAGCGGCTCGATCAGCTCGAAGTCGAGGTCGTCGGGCAGGCCGCCCACGTTGTGGTGCGACTTGATGTTCGCGGTGCCCGCCCCGCCGCCCGACTCCACCACGTCGGGGTAGAGCGTGCCCTGCACGAGGAACTTCACGGGCGCGCCGCCGTCGGCCTTGGCTTCCTCGACCAGGTCGAGCTGCACCTTCTCGAACGCGCGGATGAACTCGCGGCCGATGATCTTGCGCTTCTCCTCCGGGTCGGTCACACCCTTCAGGTGACCCAGGAACGTCTCCGCGGCGTCGACCGTGATGAGACGCACACCCGTGGACTCCACGTAATCCTTCTCGACCTGCTCCCGCTCCCCCTTGCGGAGCAGCCCGTGGTCGACGAACACGGCCGTGAGCTGGTCGCCGATGGCCTTGTGCACGAGCGCGGTCGAGACGGCGGAGTCGACACCACCGGACAGCGCCGAGATGACCCGGGCGTCGCCGACCTGCTCGCGGATGCGCTCGACCTGCTCCGCGATCACGTTGTCGGGGTTCCAGTCGGATGCCAGCCCCGCGCCCTTGTGCAGGAAGTTCTCGAGCACGCGCTGACCGTGGTCCGAGTGCTTGACCTCGGGGTGCCACTGCACGCCGTAGAACCGGCGCTCCTCGTTCGCGAACGCCGCGACCTTGGTGGCCTCGGTCGTGGCGAGGACCTCGAAGCCCTCCGGAGCCTTCGCGACCTGGTCGCCGTGGCTCATCCACACGTTCTGTTCCGCGGGCTGCCCGCTCAGCAGGGTGCCTCCGTCGCCGGAGATCACGGCGTCGGTCGCGCCGTACTCGCGCAGCCCCGTGTGGGCGACCTCGCCACCGAGGGTCTGCGCCATGTACTGGAAGCCGTAGCAGATGCCGAGGGTCGGGACGTCGAGGTCGAACACCGCGGGGTCGAGCTTGGGGGCGCCCTCCTCGTACACGGACGAGGGCCCGCCGGACAGGATGATCGCCACCGGGTTCTTCGCCGCGATCTCCGCCGCGGTGGCCGTGTGCGGCACGATCTCGCTGTAGACGCCGGCCTCACGCACGCGGCGGGCGATCAGCTGCGCGTACTGCGCGCCGAAGTCGACGACGAGCGCAGGACGCTGCTGGGTCTCGGACTGTTCGGTCAACGGACACCTTCCGGGGCGGTCGCGGAGGCCTCGGCGGCCTCGCGGGTGGCGAGATAGGACTTCACTTCACGGGCCACGACGGCCTCCATGAAGAAGGAGAGCAGCGGGATGACGCCACCGAGGGCGAGCAGGATGAAGCGCGGGAACGGCCAGCGCATGAGACTCCACATGCGGAAGCACGCGAACAGGTAGACGACGTAGAACCAGCCGTGCGCGACCAGGATGAACAGCGAGATGTTGAAGCCGTCTCCCAGCGAGGTCATCTCGCACGAGTTGGTCCACGGTGCGAACAGCGACCACCATTGGCAGTCCGGCCCCGCGATGACCCCCGCGAACCACAGCGGACCGCCCGAGCCTCCCGCGAAGAGCTCGAGGTGGATCGGCGTGTACTTCAGCACCATCTCGCTCAGCAGCAGGAGCAGCATGACTCCCGTGATGATCGACGCGATCTGGTAGAACTTCAGCGCACCGCGGATCGCCGGAAAGCTGGCGACTTTCGGTTCGGGCATGCCCCCAGTCTAGTCGGCGGTGCGCGATGCCCCGACCCTGA
>NZ_JALXPE010000108.1 GCF_025143365.1 Microbacterium sp. p3-SID336
AGCTCCAGGGACTGCATGTGGTTCAGACGCGGGTCGCACAGGCTCTCGTAGCGCGTGGCCAGTGCGGCCTCGTCGATCTGCTCGGACCCGCCGAGGCATTCGGTCACGTCGTCGCCGGTCAGCTCCACGTGGATGCCGCCGGGGAAGGTGCCGACCGCACGGTGCGCCTCGAAGAAGCCGCGCACCTCGTCCACCACGTCATCGAAGCGCCGCGTCTTGTAGCCGGTCGGCGTCGTGATCCCGTTGCCGTGCATCGGATCGGTGACCCAGAGCGGCTGAGCCCCCGACTCCCGCACGGCGTCGAGCAGCGGCGGCAGGGCGTCGCGGATCTTCCCTGCGCCCATGCGGGTGATGAACGTGAGGCGCCCGGGCTCGCGCTCGGGGTCGAGCTTGTCGATGAGCGCCAGCGCCGTCTCCGGCGTGGTCGTGGGGCCGAGCTTCACGCCGATCGGGTTGCGGATCTTCGAGAAGTAGTCCACGTGCGCACCGTCGAGCTCCCGCGTGCGCTCCCCGATCCACAGGAAGTGGGCGGAGGTGTTGTACGGGGTGTCGGTGCGGGAGTCGATGCGCGTCATCGGGCGCTCGTAGTCCATGAGCAGGCCCTCGTGGCCGGTGAAGAACTCGACGCGCTTCAGCTCGTCGAAGTCGGCACCAGCGGCCTCCATGAACTTGATGGCGCGGTCGATCTCGGCGGCCATGCGCTCGTACCGCTGGTTGGCCGGGTTCTGCGCGAAGCCCTTGTTCCAGGAGTGCACCTCGCGGAGATCCGCGAATCCTCCCTGCGTGAAGGCGCGGATGAGGTTCAGGGTCGACGCCGCGGTGTGGTACCCCTGCAGCAGCCGCCCGGGGTCGGCCTGACGCGAGCCCTCGGTGAAGTCGTAGCCGTTCACGATATCGCCGCGGTACGCGGGCAGCGTGACCTCGCCGCGCGTCTCGGTGTCGCTGGAGCGCGGCTTGGCGAACTGGCCCGCCATGCGCCCCATCTTCACGACCGGCATCGAGGCGCCGTACGTGAGCACGACCGCCATCTGCAGCACCGTCTTGATGCGGTTGCGGATCTGCTCCGCGGTCGCACCCGCGAAGGTCTCGGCGCAGTCGCCGCCCTGAAGCAGGAAGGCCTGGCCGGAGGCGGCGCGGGCCAGACGGTCGCGGAGGTTGTCGACCTCGCCCGCGAAGACCAGCGGAGGCAGCGTGGCGATCTGCCGGGAGACGTCGGCGACGCGGTCGGCGTCAGGCCACTGCGGCTGCTGCTTGATGGGAAGCGAGCGCCAGGCATCAAGGGCGTCGATGTGGTGCGGGAGCATGCGTCCAGCCTACTGGGCGCCCGCACCCCGAGCTGCGCGCGAGGGGCTATGTGACGCGGCGCGGAAGCCGGTCCTTCACGGTGGAGGCGTAGACGTCCTCGTACTCCTGCTGACCCAGTCGCTGCAGCGCCACCATGATCTCGTCGGTGACGGAACGCAGGATGTAGCGGTCGTTCTCCATCCCGGCGTAACGGGAGAAGTCCAGGGGCTCCCCGATCACGATCCCGACCCGCATGACGCGCGGGATCCGGCGGCCGATGGGCATGGCGGTGTCGGTGTCGACCATGATGACGGGCACGACGGGGACCTTCGCCTCCAGCGCCATGCGCGCGATGCCGGTGCGGCCGCGGTAGAGCTTGCCGTCGGGACTCCTGGTGCCCTCGGGATAGATGCCGAGCAGCTCACCGCCGCCCAGCACCTGCAGTCCGGTGTTCAGCGACGCCTCGGACGCCTTGCCGCCGGACCGGTCGATCGGCAGCTGCCCCGTCGCCTTCATGAAGAACCTGGTCGCCCACCCCTTGAGGCCGCGCCCCGTGAAGTAGTCGCTCTTGGCGAGGAAGGACATCGGCCGGTCGATCACGAGCGGAAGGAAGATCGAGTCCGCGAAGGACAGGTGGTTGCTGGCGAGGATCGCGGCGCCGTTCGCAGGCACGTTCTTCCGGCCCACGATCCAGGGGCGGAAGACCGCCTTGACCACGGGGCCGATCACGACGTACTTCATCAGCCAGTAGAACATCGAGGTGAAGTCTAGCGTCGTGGGATCGCTCGGCCCCACCCCGTCTCCCTGGAGCGACCGGCGCGACTCAGTCCCACCCAGACAGCGACCGGGTGCCATGCCCTAGACTCGGAGGAACACCCGTGCCCGACCGGTACCGAAGGAGCTGCCGTGGTCCAGTTTGAAGTCCCCGCGATCGTCCCCGCCGATCCCGACGCGAACGTCGCCGACCTGCTCGCCAAGCGGGTGGAAGCCACGCCCGACCGCCCCCTGTTCGCAGTGCCCCAGGGCGACGGCTGGCGCGACATCTCGGCAGCGGACTTCGAGACCGCCGTGATCGCCCTCGCGAAGGGCTTCGCGGCGGCGGGCATCCAGCCGGGTGAGAAGGTCGGCTTCCTCGCCCGCACCACCTACGAGTGGACCCTCGTCGACTTCGCGCTCTTCTACGCCGGTGCCGTGATGGTGCCGATCTACGAGACGAGCTCGCCGTCGCAGATCCAGTGGATCCTCGAGGACTCCGGAGCGATCGCCCTGATCGTCGAGTCGCCCGACCACTTCGCCCGCGTCGACGAGGTGCGCGGAGACCTCCCGCTGCTGCGCGAGGTGTGGCAGCTCCATCTCGGAGCGATCGACACGCTCACCGCGCAGGGCGCCGGCATCACCGACGACGAGATCCACCGTCGCCGCAACCTCGCGGTCGGGTCGGACATCGCGACGCTCATCTACACCTCCGGTTCCACGGGCCGCCCCAAGGGCTGCGTCCTCACCCACAGCAACTTCGTCGAGCTGTCCCGCAACTCCGCCAAGGCGCTCGACGAGGTCGTGCAGACCCCCGGCTCCTCGACGCTGCTGTTCATCACGACCGCCCACGTCTTCGCGCGGTTCATCTCGATCCTGAACATCCACGCGGGCGTCCGCACCGGACACCAGCCGGACACCCGCCAGCTGCTCCCCGCGCTCGGGTCGTTCAAGCCCACGTTCCTCCTCGCGGTCCCCCGTGTCTTCGAGAAGGTCTACAACTCGGCCGAGCAGAAGGCCGAGGCCGGGGGCAAGGGCAAGATCTTCCGCGCCGCTGCGGACGTCGCCATCGAGCACTCCAAGCTGCTCGAAGCCGGCAAGAAGATCCCCTTCGGCATGAAGCTCAAGTTCGCTCTCTTCAACAAGCTCGTCTACAGCAAGCTGCGCGAGGCGATGGGCGGCCGCGTCTCCTATGCGGTCTCCGGCTCCGCTCCGCTGGGCGCCCGCCTCGGGCACTTCTTCCACAGCCTCGGCGTCGTCATCCTGGAGGGCTACGGACTGACCGAGACCACGGCTCCGGCCACCGTCAACCTCGCCGACAAGTCCAAGATCGGCACCGTCGGTCCTGCCCTTCCCGGTGTCGGCATCCGGCTCGCCGATGACGGGGAGATCGAGGTGCGCGGCATCAACGTCTTCAAGGAGTACTGGAACAACCCTGAGGCCACCGCGGAGGCCTTCAGCGACGGCGGCTGGTTCCACACCGGCGACATCGGCAGCTTCGACGCCGAGGGCTTCCTGACCATCACGGGCCGCAAGAAGGAGATCATCGTGACGGCGGGCGGCAAGAACGTCGCCCCGGCCGCGCTGGAGGACCCGATCCGCGCGAACCCGATCGTCGGCCAGGTCGTGGTCGTCGGCGACCAGCGGCCGTTCATCTCGGCGCTCGTGACGCTCGACCCGGAGATGCTGCCGACCTGGCTCGCGAACAACGGGCTGAACGAGAAGATGTCGCTCGCCGAGGCGTCCACCAACGCCGCGGTGCGCGCCGAGGTGCAGCGCGCCGTCGACGCCGCGAACCAGCGGGTGTCGCGGGCGGAGTCGATCCGCAAGTTCACGATCCTCGATTCCGAGTGGACCGAGGCCTCCGGCCACCTCACGCCGAAGCTGTCGATCAAGCGGAACATCATCATGAACGACTTCGCCGACGAGATCGCCGCCATCTACGACGAGCCCGTCGCCACCACCAACGTGGCCATCGGCGGCTGACGCCGAGAAC
>NZ_JALXPE010000109.1 GCF_025143365.1 Microbacterium sp. p3-SID336
CGGTGTGGGGTCGGTGGTGATTGTAGTGATGCAGCCAGGTCTCGTATGCGGCGGCGCGCTCGTCTTCGCTGGTGTAAGTGGCTGCGTAGGCCCATTCGGCTGCGAGAGTGCGGTTGAAGCGCTCGACCTTCCCGTTCGTCTGCGGTCGGTAGGGCCTGGTCCACTTGTGCTTCACTCCCTCGCCGAGAGCGTCCGCGAAGACGTGCGAGCGGTAGCACGCACCGTTGTCAGTCATCACCGCGGTGACCGTCACCCCGAGGTCCTGGAAGAACGCGTTGGCGCGGACCCAGAATCCCGCGGCGGTCTCCTTGCGTTCATCGTCGAGGATCTCCGAGTACGCCACCCGGGAATGGTCGTCGACCGCGTGATGGAGGTACCGGTAGCCACGGGAGCCTGCTGCTCCCTGCCTGGCTGCCTTGTCCCGGACCGAACCCGCAGCGCGGTCTTGGGTAGATCCTCGGCCGTGTGCGCGCCAGCCGCCGCCGTCGGGGATGCGACCCTGCTTCTTGATGTCGACATGCACCAGCTGGCCAGGGGCTGCGACTTCGTACCGCTTCGGCTTCGGTCTGCGCACCGGCAGCCCGGTGGCCTGGTCGATGTTCGCCAGCTTCGGCATGCCGTAGCGGGCCAGCACCCGACCCACCGTCGCCCGTGCCAGGTGCAGGTGATACGCGATCCGGTGCGGGCCCCACCGGCGGGTGAACCGCAGCGCGACGATCCGGTGCTCTGTCTTCCGTGGCAGCCGGTTCGGAGACGAGACCGGCCTCGAGCTACGGTCAACCAGCGGCTGTCCGGCCCGATACCGATCTACCCATCGCTTCACCGTTGCAGGCGAGCACTGGAACCGTTCTGCCGCCCGCCGCAACGACCACCGTTCATCAACGACGAGAACAACAAGACGACGACGACCCTCCGGCGTCAAAGGCGCGTTAGCGTGGGACACGAAGACCTCCGCGGTCAGGATGCGAGTGTGGTAACCCACATCC